>CAZUAY010000113.1:0-12192 GCA_964618405.1 uncultured Lentisphaerales bacterium | reverse complement strand
CGGACTCCTTTTCAATCGCCTCTACCGAAGCTGCGTGACCACGCGAAGACTGCTCGTGGGTTGCTAGCGGACGGAGGCGGCAAACCCTACCGCGACCGAGTTTGGTTTGAGGCCGTGGTTCTGCTGGCGGCGGAAGATGCGATATTCATCGATCCGGAAGGACGCGACGCGCCAGTGACAATCGCACTGCAAGGCTGCGAGAGATTCTTCCAAGCTCCCGAGAGACTCTCCCGTCCACCAACCTATCAAATAGAAGGCACAGATAAGCATCTTAAAGCCATTTACGAAGTTTTTCAGGGACCGAATTCTCGTCCTTCCTCGGGACTTCCGATCTTCGGGAATTGGGAATGCGTTGAAAAGCTGACTTCTACAGACACCTTTATCGAGTACTGGGCTAAAGGATTGTATTCGCAAGCGAGTAAAGCACTTCTTCGGGTGTATCGTGCCGATCCCTACCTACCTGAGAATGAGCGTACGCAGCAGAAGAAACGAATCGAAAATGCCTATCAAGCACTGGAGAACCTATCCGCTCATCCGTGTATCCCGACGAGCCGGGAGTTCTTTCCTACCGAGGATGGCAATGGCTGGGTGATGGTTACAGACAACGTCGTGGGCGTTGCGCTGAGTCAACGAGTGAAACAGACTTCGAAGCCCCTGACTTTCGAGCAGAAGCTCTCCATTATCCGCGATGTTCTCGACGCACTCGCCCACTGCCACAAGCACGGGGTCGTCCACCGCGCACTATCTTCCGCCACGGTGATTCTCGCCACGGATGGGCACATCCGGCTTACCGATTTCGATTTTGCACGCCCCGGAGAGCGAGGCAGCTCGTCTCGCACCATCGCCGGAGAATTGCTCGATATCCTCATTGAAGCTCATATTGCGCCTGAAATTCTCGATACCGCTGACAACACCGGACCAGAAACGGATGTCTATGCGGCTGGCGTTCTCTTCTATGAATTGCTAACCGGAAATCTGCCATGGCAGAAAGCTACTGATGCCCACGATGTGGGGTGCCATTTCCCAGAGCCGGTCTCTGCATTGGTGGCCGCACTACCTGAAGGGTTCGATGCGTGGCTGCAGAAATTATGCGCAAAGTTGCCAGTCGAACGGCCTTCAGCAAAAGTTGCTTTAGAGAGTTTAAGCACCCTCTTCCAAGCTAAGGCAAATGAGCCCGAGCAGCCAGTTACTGAAAACCCAATTATCGAAGATGAAGAGGCAGAACTCGATTTTCTTAACCTCCAGCCCGGCACCACGCTTGACGGGAAATTTTCCGTAGAGAAAAAACTTGGAAAACCAGGATCGTTCGGCGTCGTTTACAAGGTGATCGATACGATGGGCGATGTTGCCCGAGCAATGAAGATCATCCTGCAGGATCGCCGTTCGGTGCTTAGCCGCATGAAGCAGGAGTTCCGCACACTCGCCAAGTTGCCACCCCATCACCGCGTGGTTAAGGTGTTTGATGCCCGAACGCTCAACCCGGGCGGTTACCCTTATCTTGTGTTCGAATATTTGGAGGGAGCGGATCTCAAGGAGATGATCGACAAGAACCGCATCACCTTGCCGGAATCGGTTCGTTTGCTGCATGAGGCGGCGGAGGGGCTCGCCCACCTGCATTCGCACGGAGTGATGCACGGCGACATCAAGCCCGCCAATTTGATGTGGACTACCGATGGGGTCAAGCTTGTCGATTTTAATGTCTCCCGATCGGACGAAGACTTGATGGCCCGTGGAGGCGGAACAAGGCGCTACATGCCTCCCGACTACGATAGTTCGGTTCCATCAACGCCCGAAATGCGTTGCGACCGTGATCTCTTTGCACTCGGCGTAACGTTTTACGAAGCGGCAACGGGACGTTACCCTTGGCCGGAAGCGCAAGAGAACGCGCTTGACCGAGAGCCCATGGATCCGCGCCAGTTCAGCGGCCTCGAAAATCTTTCACAAAAGCTGGTCGAACTGATATTACGACTTCTAGCCCCACGTCGATTCGACCGCTTTTCATCTGCAAATGCACTGTTAAAAGTCTTAGATACGGTTGGCGCCTTGCGTGATGCCCGCCCAGACCAGCAATCATTACTTTCGACCCAGAGCTGGGAGGAAATTGGCGGACAGCAACGACCGAACACCAATCCCTTCGAGGCCTTTCTCCTTACCCTGTACAGTCAAAGCCGGAGTACGAACTCTGGAACGCGCGGATTGGACGAGTGGAGCCGTAAAGTCTATGTCGACACGCAGCTAGACCGCATCTTAATGCCCGCGATTCTCGATGGCGATTTCAAGCTGGTCGTGATCAGCGGAAATGCCGGCGACGGAAAGACAGCCTTTATCCAGCAGGTGGAGCGGACTGCACGTGAGGCAGGCGCGGTGCTTCACCCGGTCGCGAATGGCAATGGCTCTTCTTTTGAAATTAAAGGGCACCGTTTTCTTAGTAACTATGACGGCAGTCAGGATGAAGGAGACAAGATTAACGATGCCGTTCTGCTGGACTTCTTTAAGCCCTACGAGGGCACTGATGCTAAGTTATGGGCAGATAGCGCCACCCGCATGATCGCAATCAACGAGGGGCGTCTCGTCGATTTTCTGGAACAGCACGGGCAACGGTTTACTCAACTCAAGGCTTTGATTTCTTCTGGTTTCAAAACCGGCAAGCCGGAGGCGGGTATTGCGGTGGTGAACCTCAACCTGCGGAGCGTGGTAGCACCGATGCAGCTTCCGGACGGATCCGAACTAAAGTCAATTCTGGAGCGTCTCCTGAAACGGATGGTAGAACCGAAGTTCTGGCACCCGTGCGCGGAGTGTGATCTAGCGGATAAGTGCTATGCCTACCACAACGTACGCACCTTTCAAGACGAGATCTCTGGACAGCAAGTTATCGAGCGTTTGCTAAAAGTCTTTACCCTTGCAACCTTGCGTTCAAAACTACATATCACCCTGCGCGACCTTCGCTCCGCCCTAGCCCACATGCTCGTCGGAAAGCGTAATTGCGAGGAGATTCATGAACTCTACGCTGAAGGGCGGCGAGATGAAATCCTCGACGGCTTTTACTTCAATAGTTGGATGGGAGGCTGTAGCGGCACGCCGGGAGACCGGTTGCTCCGATTGCTCAAGCAGTCCGATATCGGCATGAGTAGCGATGCTCAGTTAGACCGGCAATTCGGCTTTAGTCCGCCAAGCCCCGCTCCACAGTTGCTGGAGTTCGAAAATCGTGCGGCCTATGATGCCGAGCTTTTGAATGCTGTTTACGAGGCTTTACCGGTCGAGTTCGGTCGTGGCAACGATACGGTACGTTTCGCAAAGCACCGCGCATTTGTAAGCATGATGCGTCGACGTTATTTCTTTGAGTGCAGGGATCGCGCATGGGAGCGATTGTTACCTTACAAGTCATCAGCATCGATGCTGCGGCTTGTTGAGCGCATTGACGACCCTCAAGCGGAGGCGCTGAAAATCATTCGCGCGATCAACAAGGGTGAGGGTGTATTTGAAAACGATGCATTGGGACAGAAGTTGGCCCTACAGGTACGCCAAGTCGAACAGGGAACCATACGCAGTTATCGTTTATTCCCAGCGATGTATTTCCATTTAGAGACGGTAACGCTGGCCTCTGGGTCTCCGTTCATGGAACACGCCCCGACTTCACTGCTGCTTCGTTTTGAAGCACGAGCGATGTTCGGCCAACAGGATTATTTTGAAGAAGATCCTGAGTTGGAAATCAGCCTTGATGTTTACGAAATGTTGTTTCGCCTTAATGAAGGTTACCGGCCCACGGTGGATGAGCTTAATGGCTACTACCTCTCTCTCAATGTGTTCAAGAACGTGCTCGGATCGGTTCCTTATGAGGAGATACTGCTCACGACGTCGGGCAAGAATTTTTATGCAATAAAAAAAGAAAACACCGGGCGATTGGCGATGCGCGTGGTGGAGGATCCTGCGAGCTATGGCAACCGAACTTAAAGACAAGGAGTTCAGACTCAACAAAATCACCTTGATCGACTACAAGGTGATTGAGATGGATCGTGTATTGACAAACCTTTTCGCACGAATTTATCACAACGGTTCAGAGAGTAAACTATCCAGAAACAACAAGGATCTGCATACGATTGAACGGTTTCGTGACCATTTTCTGGCCGACAGCGAATCTTTTTCTGGATTCAATGATGGCAATAACCCAGAGATCGTCGAGCGCTGGATTGAAACGCATCTTCTTGACTTAGTGAACCGTGGCAAAGCGAAACAGGCGGTAGCAGCCCCTCGCCCACTGCATGGCTTTACCTATCGTTTCCGCAATGCCAAGCATTGCCGAGATTACGGGGCGTCGGCGATGGTGTATGAACTTTTACGTAACGCTCGTAACGGTGTTGGACTCGAAGTCCTCAAGCTGTTACGCCAGTACTTCTTTAAAGGTGTAGACCCCTCCACCGGCAAGCGTGATCTTGACCCCTCTGTTGATGTTGAAACTCAGGCTCTTCTTAACCGGCTCAACAGTGATGCCGTCACCCAAGACGTAGAGCAACGAGGATCAAGAACCCTTCACCAGCCAGCTTGCATTGGAGCGGCGGATATTCTGGCGAACGATCTTTTGCGGCTGCTTCGTTATAAAGAGGTTATTCCGCGAACGGTAATGGTAGATTACCTGAAAATTCTCATCGCCTTTCATCTCGCACTCTACCACTTACGGCTACTCAAGCTTATACCGTCTCTTGTGGCAAAAAAAGGCAATGAGCCGATTTGCGAAGCGCAACGGTGTCCTGTGAAACCATTCGAGAATGTTCCTTTCGGCTCATGTCCAAACCAAATCGGAATCTTTCTCGACGTGAAAGGGCAGCCCGATACATGGATAGCAGAACTGGCAAAACGTAGTGCCGACACACACTACCGGCGCATTCCCAGCTATATCAAGGCGGCCTTCACCGCCCGTAAACTAGACGACATGGGCGGCTATTTGCAGAAAATTGGTAACCCGCCGGGTGGAAACAGGAACGATCTCTCGCTACATGAAGTGCTTGGGTTGCTCCAAAATGAATACAAGCCCAAGCGGGATAGTTTTTTTGAGACTCGCCTACAAAACATTGTTGAAGCAGCCACGAAAGATGACAATGACCTTGACCCTGAGATTAAACAGATTCTTGACCTGAAGTTAGAGGCGATGGATAGCTACATTGAATGTCTTTCAGCAATCAGAGGCGACTACAACCGGAGATTTATTACCAACTTCCTCGATTCCTCGATGCTCAAAAATCGACCTGGCGCTTTGATTGCTCAAACACGTGCACGTGGTGCTCCACGAAGGTTTGTTCTCGATACCCGTTTACTGGAAGTCCTCCTACAACTTGCTGTTCTTGAGATCCGGAATAACAAATTCCAAACCTGTGAGCTCCGAGTGGATGATCTGTTAGAATTCTTGCGGACACGTTATGGGCTCTTCATTGACCGCCTTCCAGCAGGCGATGGATTTGATTCCCCTAGCATCCAAGATAGGGAAGCCTTACGAGCTAACAAGGAAGCATTTAAAGACAAACTAAGGGATATCGGCTTTTTTCGTGACCTTTCGGATGCCTACATTACTCAAAACGTTTCTCCACGATACAGGATCAAAGCATGAGTCCGAGAAATACAATCCCCCAAGGAATCTCCCCTATATCGGAAACAGAGCTGTCCGAAGCTCTTAGCGCAGTGGTTTCTGAATCACTCGCATCTTCGCTCGGGAATCGAGGGCCGGGGCACTGTATACGTGTAGCTGATTTGGGAGCGAATCTGATGCAAGCTGTGGCTCTGCAATTAAGAGGAATATTCGGTGACAAGGCTCAAGTCCATATTCTCGCTTCCGATAATCCAGAACGTGATCCCATTCTGATAACGAGCACCAAGCTAGTTGAGTTGCGGAATCCCCTTCCTGGTGGTAAACAGCGCCCACCTTTGCTTGTCTTTCTTCCAGAAGACCTGAAGGCGTCGGCGGAAGATTCGTTCGGAGAAGCAACCTTTGAAACGTTGAGTGTAAGATCCGCCTATACTGAACTATCAACTCGTTTACTGTCCCTGTTCCCTGCAGCTCTTCGGACTACGGTGGAGGAGTTTTTCAAAGTCATCAACCAAGGCCAATGGCCGTGGGCAGACGATCTCATGCGCACCCGTTTCCTTCTCTGCATCCGCAAAAACGGATATGAAGACGAGGTTGTCGGAGCTTGTCTTTATGAGCTTGGGCTCATGCCTGACTTCTCCCTATTAGACACGGCTACTGAAGCCCTTGGGCGTTTGATGAGGAATCGCGACTGCGTGTACAAACTGACCAATTCCTCAAAGACGGAGCGCGGTAAAGTGATGGAGCTTGGTTTGTCCAAGGAAACAGAGACCCAACGTAGATTTATCAGGGATCTCGGGGACTTCTTTGTTTCTCAAGGGCTAGAGAATCCTCGCAAGTGGACGTCAAAACTTGCCTTAGACCGGGGTTTTTGGGATTTTACTTTCGACAAATGGAACTTCGAGGACAAAAACACTTACGCAACACAAATAACAGTTGAAGTCACCAACATCTCTGTGGAAGATTTTCGAGATGCTGAGTCTCTTGATTCACGCCAAGCATTACTGGCAAACCAGAAAGTGCTCGTGATAGGCAGCGGTGGACAGAAAAGCTTCTCTGTTTCATTCAATACAGATCCGCATCCCGACAAAATTCCGAATATCGACCATTTTAAACTACAAATCGTTTCTCGAGAAACAGGAGTTCCAGTAGGGGTAACTAAACGGAAGAAATCTTGGATAGGGGGACGAACGGAACGGACAGTTTCTTTCACGAAACTTCAGAATATTGAATGGGAAGAGGGTTGGCATTTTGTCCGCGTTCTTGCCTTTACAAAAGACAACGATCTCATCCCTCTTGTCGACAAAGATGGGATGATTATCACCCACGCGACGCCTAGAGAAGACGAAACCCTCGTCTTGCAACTTAACGAAAGTGAATCATTTTATATTTTGGTCAATGATGACGTCGAGGTGGAAGCCACCGAAATACCAACTCGTAAGTTTACCAGCGTATCCCACGCACTTATGGAACTTCGTTTTAAAGCGCTCGAGGGAAAAGCCGCCGCCGAAATCATTCAGTTGTCGAGTGCAGTTTGGGTCGATGGAACGGAAACGGATCGAAATATCCATGCAACCATTGAAGCACGCCTTTCAAAAGAGGGCGCGGTTTGCATCCCCGTTTGCGGCATACTACGAGATCTAGAACAGCGAATCCTTCGCGATCCGGATGGTCCGATTACGTGGCAGATTTCGGCAGATAACACTTCCGTGAAAATCCCCGTTGCAGGCGTTGCTCAGTGGCCGGACCTGCCAGAAGTGATCCCCTTCTTGAAATCACGCCGAGACTACTTCGAGCGCTTGTGCGGCAGCGATAACACGATGATCAGTGCTGGGACCGACTTCATTGGACTCAGGCACGAAATCGTTGTTTACGCAGAAACCTACCTTCAGTTGCTAGATGCAGCCTTGGCTCAAGCCGAGAAAAACGCAGGCAACCTTTCGATGATTCAGGCTATACATAAAATAGCATCTCTGGATCGGGTTGATGTTGATTTGATTGACCCACGAAAAGGTCTCAAAAAACTTTCATTGATTGGGCCTACTCATCCCTTACGTGCCATCTGGCTACTTAGCTGGTCACTGTTGGGAGAAAACTGGCGGAACCAAACCGCAAAATGCGCTATCAGTATGATCCGGCCTGTTCTCGAGGCGCTTCAAAAACGCCTTGCGATGATTCATTTTCCAGCGGTTCTGCCAGGCCTTGATGGACGACTGCTTTTATGCGTGGAAAACATTCACCCCTTCTGGAGCCTTTACGCTTGTGGAAGCGAAACGAACCCACGTGGGTTAGTCGGAGAGCTCTGCACGGCGTTTCGCATTCCCGAACCATCTGGTACTTTCTCGGGACTCAATGCAGAATATCTAGCGGACCGAATTCGTCGATACGTAGTACAGCATCCTTACGTCGAGACGCTTTCTGTCAACTGCTTTAACGCTGGACGCGCAAGACTACTCGCAGACACGCTTCTCGATCTACAACGCGATCCGGCATTTTCTAGCTTGCGCTATGACTTACGTCTTTTTGTTCCCGACCCAGAAACCGCCGGCATCGGTGAAGATTTACACAATCTTGTATCGCCAGTTGAGTCACTAGCAGAAAGCGAAGATGTCTTTTGTCTGCCAACAGGGAACCACTTAGCTCCAAAGCTCTCCTACTCCATTCGAGCTAGGTCTGAATTCGAAAAGACGCCATCTGCTTTCCCAGCCAATATTTCACTCTTGTTTGATCTCTTTCCTGCAAGTGAGACTTCCGCAGAAAAAATGGCCATTGAAGAGGAGTCGGCACCTCTACATGGTTTGCTTCAAGACTACAAGGTATTCTACGATGAGACCGATGACTCCGTATCATGGAAACGAGTCCCACGGCATGGTTTGGCGACGGCATTTGAAGATGGAGAAGACGTAACCGCCATTCTATGTCGCCTCACGGAAGCAATTTCTAATGCTGCGGCCAATATTGCGACAAATCAAAGTGGGCTCAAGTTGCGCCCTGCCTCTGTCCTCCATTTGGACACAGCTGCCAAAGCCCTTCTTCATCATGTGCATGAGGCCAGCGACTGGGTGTTCACTGTGGACCGCAATCTTGGCATTGAGTTTTTTGACCATGGTGACACGCATGAGCGCCCCGAATATCTGATTGACCACAGCCCTGATTTTTCCGCTGCCTCGGGAACACGTCTTGTCATAACGTCGCGATCGATCACTGAAGTCGAAGCACTATTTTCTCGGGCACTTGGTGAAAGGGACATCCTCCTCGGTAATCGGCCAAAATTGCTTTTCACTGCCCTCAGGTCCCTTTCTGGACGGTTAGCCCTAAAAATGGTTTCGTCGTCGACCCAAAGGGCCGAAGCACTCGGGCTTGCACTAGCCAAATGCTTCTTAGAGTATCAAGGGGTTTTTGAGAACCAGCTTGTGGTGCCGTTGGATGCCCATCTCGATCTCTATCGCAATCTGCAATCTGCCAAGAATGATGCATCAGATGCCACTCTGCAGAGGACAGATCTGGCGCTCTTTGATTTTAACGCAAAGGCTAGGACGATTGTTTGTCATCTCGTCGAAGTTAAATGTTATCAATCAGTCGGCGGCATCTCTGCCTACAACGATTTAAAGGTACGCATAGCGGAACAGATTAATCAAAGTCAAGAAGTCCTATGCCAACACTTCGACCCTGGGTACTTCGCGCCGTCCGATCGGCCAGACCGGAAAATGAAATCACAAGAGTTTGTCTCGCTGGTTGAGTTTTATCTCGATCGTGCTCATCGACTTAATCATCTTTCTAATAGTGCGCGTGAGGAAGCCAAGTTCTTTTTAAGAACTATTGAAGCCGGCTATCACTTACAATTCAAAAAGAGCGCGGTTATTTTTGACTTCGATAAAGACGGAACCGAAGCCGCTATGGAAGAATCCGGAATCGAATACCACCGAATTGGCAGGGATCTCATCAATGAACTCTTGGATGCCTCGGATAGTGCAGGTAGCAAGCATGCCGACACTGAACCCAGTACACTTATTAAGCCTGTAGAGATGGCGTCGATTGTGAAACTTGAAAAACCATCCTTCAAGACCTGTGAACGTGACCGAACCGTCGATTGGAGCATTGCCACAGAAACTGCTGCGTCTATTGAAATCCCTGAGTCTGCATCACCTTTACAGCTCAAAAAACGGCCTATGATCACGAAGAATACGCAGAGCATGACTCCGATTACATTAAATAATGCAGAACCTTCAATTAAGACACCTGAGCCCATCAGTCCGCCTGTTGAAAATCCTTATCGCTCTACGCCCGACATTGGAACGAGTTCAAATTCTTGTCAGCCTGACAAAGTAGTAGTAGTAAAAGAAATCACAGAGCAGCCAGTATCAGAATTAATTCCTGATATTGTTGTTGGCGAAACGTCAACATCACCTCAATTTGGAATTCTTGGCGAGATCAATGGACGCACTGTGGCTCTCGACCTGAATCAAACCCAGACTATTAGTCTTTTCGGTGTGCAAGGCGGAGGAAAGAGCTATACTCTTGGCTCCATTATAGAGATGGCCACCATGCCAATCCCGGGAATTAACCTACTACCAAAGCCCCTAGCGTCTGTGGTCTTTCATTATAGCCAAACGCAGGATTATAAGCCCGAATTTACTTCAATGTGCATGCCGAACGATAATGAATCGGCACTCAGATCTTTAATTGAAAAATACAAAGCCCTCCCTCAATGTCTTACCGACATTCTTCTTCTGACGCCAAAAGCCAAGCTCGCGGAACGTAAGCTAGAATATCCGGATATCTCTGTTGCTCCGCTGACCTTCTCGGCCTCAGAATTACAAGCGTCTCATTGGAGATTTCTCATGGGGGCGATCGGCAATCAGGCTGTTTACATCCGACTGATTAATCAAATTATGAAGTCGATGCGAAATGACCTGACGCTTGAAAATCTCAAGAAAGCAATTTCCGAATCAAGCATGGCAGAAGCACAAAAAAACCTAGCACAAACCCGTCTGGGCTTAGCAGAGGAATACATCGATGATGATTCACGTCTGGGAGATATGATCCGCCCGGGCAGAATGGTTATTGTGGATCTACGTGACGAGTTCATTGAAAAAGATGAAGCACTGGGTCTATTTGTTGTTATCTTACAAATCTTTTCTGAGGCCAAATGGGAAAACAACCTGTTTAATAAACTGGTGGTCTTTGATGAAGCTCACAAATATATCGATAACCCTGATCTTGTAGCGGGGCTAGTTGAAGTTGTACGAGAAATGCGTCATAAGGGAACAAGCATTCTTGTTGCCAGCCAAGACCCCCCTTCTGTTCCGATTTCGTTAATTGAACTCTCTACCCAAATAATCCTTCACCGATTCAATTCGCCCAAATGGCTTAATCATTTACAGAAGGCTAACACATCTTTGGCAAATCTAACTCCCCAACAAATGGCTCATCTCCGTCCAGGCGAGGCGTTCATTTGGTCTGCAAAATCGACAGACGTTCTTTTTTCGAACCAAGCGGTTAAAGTCCACCTGCGACCACGAGTCACTGCCCATGGAGGCGAGACGCAAACTGCCATAAATCAGTAAGCTTATATCAGGCAGAACCGAAGCATGTCGCGTCAAGTATCAAGACGGATTTTCTCCCATTTGAACTCGACGGCGGAATTATGGGCAAGGAGAGATCAGGCAACAGACTACTGAGAAAAGCTCACGGTGGTGGGTTTGGTGTAGTAATTCACGGAGGAGATTGGAGGTGAAGGGGTCGCACGAAACCGTAATCATTTCATGGGGTTCGCGGCTGGCGGAGGCTTTTAGCAATCTGGGGGGGCTTGCCTTCGCCGTAATCTTGAATTAGGCATCTTGAGAGTGTCGAAGAAGTTTTTGTCGTGTCGGGTTCTTCTTTGTTAAGATGTTTTCCCAGTAACCATTTTTGTTAGTGCCTATACGGCGGAGCAGAGATTGGGGCTTGGATTGAAATCCATAAAGATAGTTTGATGGCAAACTGGGAACTTGCAGTTAACGGTAAAGTTCCGTTTAAAATAAGAGGATTAGATCAATGATAATATCAGAGGTAAAAGCCAATTCAGACCACACATTGATAATAACCTTGACTACTGGTGATGTTGGTGTTTTTGATGTTAAACCCTATTTAAGCCTCGAGGCGTTTGCTGAATTAAACAACCCTGAATCTTTCCTGAAAATTTTTAATGGTGGCTATTTTATTGAATGGCAATGCGGTGCTGATTTATCCGCTGACACCATTGTATCAAAATTACAGATTCGAAGGCACTAATTCAGGAAATTCCTTGACTGTTCATCCATCTAACATCCCCTCAAACAGGCGGTAGTGGCGCGGAACACTCTTGATCCACGTTAAAAATTGCGGTAGTAACGAACGGAGCACGGACATTTTTGTCCGTGAATGAAACGGGTTGGAAAACCCGTTCTCCGTTTGTTTCGCTACTTTGGTAGACGTGGTGTTTTCGCCGCGGGAATTTTTAGATGCCTGTCCTTTGATTTTCTCTTTTTAGACAAGATTTCAGGATTAACCGGATGCAGTGGGGAGAGAATTACGAATTAAAAGAGGCTCTTGCAAAAGTCCAATTACATCGAAAAAGCATATAAATCAATTAATTT
>CAZUAY010000112.1:0-12199 GCA_964618405.1 uncultured Lentisphaerales bacterium | reverse complement strand
GGGAATACTATCTGCGACTATATTTTCGTAATTAATATCTTTTAGTGAGGTCTGTAGGGCGTAGGGCGTAGGGCGTAGGTTCCGCTGGGGACAACCCCGTTTGAAAAACTTTTTGGCGAGCTTTTTTGTGCAAAGTTCAGAAAGGGCAGCGGCATCTTGCCGCGTTTCTCCACGGTGTCCTCGGTGCGCTCAGGTAAAACACATCACCACGAAAGAAGCGAAGAGCACGAAAAATTTTATGAAGTTTCATGTATTTCATGGGGAAGCAATTTTCACGCAAAGTTGCGAAGGCATTACTTCTCGTGTTGGATGGCGATGTGGAGCACGGTATAGCGATGGAGCGCCTTTCGCGGGAGCGTCACGGTCACGGTTTCGTCGGTGAAGTGAAGTTCCAGTGGCCGCAGACCTTCCCAGTCGGGTGAAAAGGCACTGGCTTTTTGGGCTTCGGGCAGATGCAGCGAAATCGTGAGATCCGTCTCGAGTTCTGGGAATTCGATCGTGTAGTCGCTGGGAATGCGTTCGCCGAACGCGACGGCGTTTTCGCCGCGGCAATTCAGAATGTGCACAATGACATCGCCAGTTGCCGTCTGGCGGAAGGCTTCGATCAGTACGCCGTGCGGCATCGCTTCTACCGTGAGTGGAAGTGGCTCGGTTAGAGTCCAACGTACCGCTTCCAGCATGAGCTGGATTTGCAGGGCACGGTCGCGATCGGTCCAAGCAGGGGTGATGGAGGCGTCGCGCTTTCGGAGGGTTTCGATCGAATTGATTGTTTCGAAGGCGGCAACTCCCGGGCGGTGTGGGAAGTAGGCCCAACGCCCTTTACCACGGGTTCCGAACTCGACTGCGGAGATGCCGCTCGAGGCGGAGTCTGCGGCGATCTGGCGAACGCCTAGGCGCTGGGTCAAACGATGCGCTTCCGCGTACTGCGACCCATCGATGTTGTGCTCTCCGGTGCGGTGGGTCAGCACCAGACCGCCCCCAGCCTCCACGTACTCAAGCAAAACACGGCAGGCGGTGATCGTCAGGCAGAGGACATTGGGCAGGATGATTAATGCAAAGTTTTTCAGATGATCAAGGGAGAGATCCCCCTCCGGAAGGAAGGCGTATGGAATACTCTCATCGGAAAGCCGTTCAGCCCAGCCCATAAACTCGCGGGCATAGTCCATGCTGAGGCTTTGGTGAAAGAGATCGCGAGAAAACTCGCTGAACACGATGCCGATATTGGCCAGAGGCGCGGCAGCACCGTCCAGCACATCCGCATGCAGTTTTTCCCAGGCAAACCATTTTTGAAAATCTCGGCAATCTTCTGGATAGTTCAGGAGATGGTTGTTAGGCCCTAAAACCTCATCAAGAAGTTTCGGACTAGCGGTCGCCATGATCCGGATGCCGTGGGCCCGGCGTAAGGCCCAAGCGAAAAAGCGTTCGCTCTCGCGGTGATACAAGACCGCGATGGTCGGAGTCCCGTAGCTGTGGCTGAGGCTGGCATAGAGTTTCAGGTTGGCACTGATGTAGCGGCGGCTATAGAGCAGACTGGTCGTGGTGGCGGTCAGCTCGATGAACAGCGTGTTAATGCCCCGCATCCGTTCCCGAGCGCTGTCGCCGAAGAGTTGGGCACCTTCCAACGTTTCGGCGCTTTTGCACCCCAGTAAAATAGGATGCGGATGGACGGCGAGAAGTTCCTTGTGAAGGTCTCGATAAAAATCGCCAACAGAGGTGCACCGAAAGTCCATCCAAGCCCTAAAAGCAGGATTGCCTAAGTTGCCCCAGAACGATTCCACATCAGGGCCAGGTAGAGTAATTCCAGAGAGCTTACGGAACTTTTCACGGCAGTGTCGGCACGCGCAGGCGGTCCAGCCGGGACGGAAGTAGACTTCGTCCACCATGAAGCCGTCTAGGCCAGCTTCCGCTGCGAGAATTCGGCAGAGGCGGAAGTATTCCGCTCGGAACTCTGGGTTGTTAAGACACCATAGATACCAACCGCCCCAGAGAGGCTCGAAGGAGGGCTGGCCGGTTCTCGCGTCGATGCTCAGCCAGTCGCGCCAAGCCACTGGGAGTTCTTCGACGGTTTGGCCTGCGAAGGAGGCTGTTGTATGATGAGCAAATTTCATGCCCTCACGGTGACAGGCGTCTGCGGCCATGCGGAGTGCCGCCGCAACTTGTGCCGTTTTGCCCTCTGCTTCAAACCGCATGACACGGCGCAGGGCTTCGCTCAACACGAGGTTGACGCCAAGTTCACGGAGTGCTCGTGCTTGTTGGGCTGCTTGCTCGTTCGGAATTTCGCCGGCGAAATAGGGATCCATACAGGGCGCGATGGTGCGCCAGCTCGAGCCATCGCCCGTGCGTTTAAATACCCATTGCGTGACACGTGCGTGCCACAGCCATTCATTACGTGGATCCATAGAGGTTGCCTTTGTAGTTTAAAATTGAGGGAAGATGATTAGGGTGGACGATGCCTGTTCAGCCAAGGACAGGGCTCAGGCGAACGGATTCGCCGGGGCAAAACGACAACGTTGCCGGCAGCGTCACGGTTTTGGTCTTGTTGCCTTGGCGAAGACGCAGGGCGGTATAGCCGTCCACCGCAAGGGTTAGGCTGCCGCCGTTGAGGCTACGGATGCGAACGGATCGTAGAGTCGAACCTTTTCGGTCGGCGTCGATCAAAAACGCACCGGGAAGGCGTAGGCCTGCGAAGGCGAGATCGGCCCAAGCCTCGGGGATGGCCGGGAAGAGGTGAGTCACTCCATTGCGAGTTTGGACGAGCATCTCGTAGAGCGCGGATAGGGCGGCCATCGTGCCGTCGAGCTGCATGATCTCGTTGGTTTTACGTGGTATTTTTTGATCCTCTTTGCGGTGTGCGGTGAGGCCGCGGAAGCGCGGCAGGTACACGGCGGCGAGGCCTTCGTTAATAAAGACTTCACGCCAGATTCGCAGGAGCATCCAGGGCGATTCTCGGAAGCCCATGCGAGCTTGCAAAATCGCAGCCCATGGCATGCACCATTCGCTCCACCCGCCCATGCCCATCTCAATCCAGTGGTCGATCGAGTCTTCGAGGATGCGCTTGACTTCCGGTGTGGGTTCGCCCAGCGAATCGAAGGGGTACAGCGACGCGAGGTGGGAATGGTGCCGGTGGGAGAATGCCAGATCCTGCCCCTCCCAGATGCCGATGCGCTCTTCACCCGGTGGGCCGACTAGCGTATAGGGAGGCACTCTTTCCCTCAGAATCGCCCAGGAGGGATCCGGCGGAACCGACAGAAGGCATGCGGCTTCGCTCAACGCCTCAACGAGCATGTGGATGCAGGCGAGCTGCCAGGACGGATCGCGGCCCATAAAGCGCGGATAGATGTCGTTGCCAAACTCGGCTGAAATGCCAACCCCAAGGGACAAGCGACCGTCGTGTTCTTCGAGCATGGCCTCGTAGACGCGCAGGGTGCTTCGCAGAAACGGGAAAGCGCGTTCGCGCAGGAAAACGAGATCGCCGGTATACTGATAGTACTGCCAGTATAGCTGCGCGATCCAACCTGTGCAGGCATGGTCGATCAGGACGCCGGGACCGAGCCCCAGTAACGCACCGCGGTCGTCACAGCACATGCCGATAATGAGTCCGTCCTCGATTCCGCAGACGATCTTGGCAACCTCACGGAATATTTTGCGGTTGGTATCAATCCAGTTGAACAACGGCAACAGATGCTCTGTCTGGTTGGCCGCGAGAGGCAGAGTGTAGACCTGCTGCACGTTGACGTTGAAGTGGTAATCCGCAGCCCACGGTGGCCACTGGTATTCTTCGACCCAGGGGCCCTGCAAACCAGCCGGCCAGGGGCAAAGAGGATTCGTTGCCGCACCTAGTTTGTAGAGGCCGTAGGTGTAGAGTCGGTTCATGAGTGAGTCGGGGAGCGTCACGTGCGGCGCGCGCTCCCAGTAGGCACCCCACCAGATGGCGTTATCGCGCTGGACTTTTTCCAAGCCGCGGCGCGTCGCGGTGCGCGCCAGGCGACCAGCGGCAGCGAGTGCCTCGTGGGCGTCTTCTCCGCGATCGAGTGCGATCAGAAATCCCTCTGCCGTCTTCCGGCAAAGTGCAGCCAAAGCGGGGTCTGCCGGACAGGCCTGAGCCCATGCGATCGTTCCCGATTTTTTGATCGTCACGGGCTCCGGAAACGTCAGTTCGCGCAGGCGGTCACCGACCCATTCCCAGGCGGTTCGGATCGAGACTTTTTGGATCAGCCCTGCGGGATCGTGGATCCAAAGAATTGGATCTCGAACGCAGAGATCGAAGGTCACGGTCGGACGGATCCGGCGACCGCGTTCTATAAACCGCAACGTGACGCGGCCGGTTGGAAGATCCAGCTCACCGCTCAGCGGCGTGCAACCGGAACGGAGTTCTAGTTCAAAACGTCCGAACGGCAGGCGGCTGGGACGCGGCGAAGCAGCGGTGCGCGGCGCGACGGGAAAGACCGCCGGGAACCAGTCGTCGCTTTCCGGATAGTAGGCGCTCCGGATGTGTTCATACGTTGAAACTCCTGGGGTGGGCTCGAACGCACCGCGGTGGTCCCAGAAGTCCGCGCGGTTGAGCGTGATGCAAAGACGATCCGAGCCCCAGACCAGAGCGCCTAGAAGTCCGTTTCCAAGGGGAATTCCAGTATGGGGACGCGGAAGCGGGAAGGACCATTTGAGGTTGGGGTTAGTCATGGGTTGGGGTGGGGGCAGGCAAACGTTAACAGGATAGCGATCAACGTGAAGTGCGGATTAAGTCTCATGGCATTGCGGGTCTCTTTTTGGTAAGCAGCGGATTGCGAGCCACGCCGTTGGTGAGAACAAGAGAATCGAAAAGCACGCACTGGTGCAAGTCGGGGCTTAGCGGCGAGGTGTTGCGGTAAATCAGGCTGCGTTCCAGCGTGGCGCCGCGCACACCACCGCCGACCTTGTCTGCGTGGTTGAACGCAACGAGGCAATCGGAAAGTCGGGCATTGGAGGGAAGGATCGGGTCGGCGACGCCGTATCCGCCGCCAAAAAGACCGGCGCGGTTGTACAGTAGCGCGCAGCGCTCCATCCGCGCAGCGAAAGCTCCGCCACCGATCACGGCTGCGGTGTTGCTGACGATCAGGCAGTCAGACAGAAATCCGCCGTTTACACCACCGCCCGATTGGCCGCAGGAGTTGCCAATAATTTCGCAGCGGAAGAGGCTGGCGTGGGAAGTGGCACCCCCGCCCAGACGAGTGGTGTTATTGCGAAATTGGCAGTCGAAAAATTTTCCGCGGTAAGCGCCTCCGGCACCCTGTCCTGTCTGGCTAGAGTCCCCAAAGGATGTGTTGCTGACGAGGATGCAATTGGAGACGATGGCCTGGGAGGATTCGGCGTAGAGGCCGCCAGCAATACGGTCAGGCGGGAATGCGCCCGCCTCGTTGGTGGTGCGAGTTGCGCCGCCGGTCAGCGTAAACCCGATCAGGGTTGCACCATCGGCTAGGTAAACGCACCGCACAGCATCGGGGCCGTTGGTCGAAACGGGGTCATAAGCGCCGCGGATGATCGTTCGGGCTGGGTCGTTGTGCTCGCTGCGGACCACGATGGCTTTGTCGATCGCCACACGGTTCGTAATCGCCATCCGCCACGCGATGGCGAGGCGGCCTCCGGAGTCGTAGATTCCGGCCCGAACCCACACGGTGTCGCCTACGCTACGGAAGGAGCGTTCCGCAAGAATCGGATAAGTCGCAGACGAGCGAACTAGAACCTTTGAACCCTCAGAGGCCTCATCCACTGCCGTCTGAATATCGGGTGCCGCCGTTGCCCATGAGTCAAACGGCGGTTGTGCATCCGGATTGTCCTTGACCACAAACAAATCGCGAGCGGTCGCGACCGGAAAAAAGCCCGCTGCGAGCACGAGAAGTAAAAAACGCAACAGGAAGAACGGATGCGTTTGCATCGTGAGGTCTCTCAGGATGCGGACCAAGTTTGCATTAGTGAATTTCAAGAGTTTTTAGCGCCCAGGGTTTCATGGGAATGCGCACGGTGGCCAATGCGCCCTCCGTGGCGGGGACTGTTTCAAGTTTTTGGGGTGCGCCATCCGAGAGGTCTGTCACGGTTGAACAGCCAGCCGGAACCGTTAGCACAACTGTCGTGGGCAGGTCGCCGAGATTGGCCAGTCCATGACGGTCGCCGTAGCGTCGAATTGCGGCCTGGCCGGTGGGATCGTTAAGCGTTCCGGCGTAGGGTTGTTCCGGCGCGAACGGTAGCAGTCGGTAGGCGACAGCGAATTCGCGGAAGTCTTGCAATCGGGCACCCCAGGCCTCGTTGTAGCTGCCAAGCGTAATGTTGCGGGGGTTTCCGAACCAGAAGGCACGCAGCAAGCCACGGCGGTAGCCCAGCGGTGGGGCGACGAAGGGGCAGTTGTAGTACATCAGCGGGCCCGTGGCTTCCAGTGACGCGCAATGCACCATGATGCCCAAACCTTCCTGGTCGAACCCAGCCTTCAGTTCACGGAACCAATCCGTTTCAAAATAATCAGGGATTTCTTTGTTGATACGGAGTCGGGCATCGGCTTCGAGTTCCAAGGCGAATCCAGGCCGGCCGGCGTACTGCGCGGGGTCGATGCCGAATAAGCGGAGGTAATCGAGATAGGTCACGATCCCCGACGCTGCGAAGGTGCGGCGGTCGACGCCTGGAATCGCATCGTACCCAATGCAGGCCTCGATTAGTTGGTGGTCCCAAAAACGCGTTAGCGTGATGTACAGATCAGGCCGGTAATGCCGAAGTTCGCCCAACAGCCATTCGTTAAACGCGAAGCGGTGCTTGCAGGCCCAGGTGCGCCACGCATCCAGCGTCTCTGGACCGGCATTGAGCAGTGCCTTAATATTATCGGACGCCAGCGGTGAAGGATTCAAGGGGATGCCGGTCTCCGCACAAAAGTCGCGCAGGTTGCGCAAGGAGAACGGCATGGTGGGCCAGAAGTGCGTTGCGACGTCGCGCAGCGAGCGGTAACGGGCGAGGGTCGGTAGCACATTTTTCAACGCTTTCGCCAAATGCATTTTTTCTTCTGAGGTCGGCTTCAATGGGATATATCCATCCTGCATGTAGGTTGCGGTTAGGAAGCTTTCATAATCGGTGCCTTCGAAGCCGATCTTCAGCAGTTGCCCGAGATGGATATTGACGGTCATGCCCTCTGCTTCGGCAGCCTCGAACAACATTCGATTACCTGCCAGCGTTCCCGGCGCAGCCCATTGGTCGACATCCGTCATGCTGACAGGGCTGCCTCCGAACGATTTCGTCGGGGCTTCTATGTGCGTCCACAGAGTCGAGTAACCCAGCAGTTTCGGATAGTCGAAGAGGTAGCCAAAATGCGAACCGCGATCATGTTCGGACCAAACGATCACGCTACGCTGATGCGCTGGATCGGGGAGAAGCGGCGCGAAGTCCGGCAGCGCGGGCAGATTCTTCACCCGGTAGATCTGGATGCGCCGGATGGCGAGACCGGGTGTCTTCTGCCAGGGGCCGGAATGCACTTTATTGGCGAAGACGAGCGAGTTTTTGCGTCCGGGTCGCGATTGATGCGAGAGTCCCGTGAAGTAGCACAGTACGTATTCGCGACGGAACCCGCCTTTAGCATCGTTGGGATTGGTCTCGAATCCGCCATACAACCCACGCGTCCAGAACAGGTTTTCTGTTTTTTCGTCGGCGGTCACGGAGTAGAATGCGCCCCGGCGCAATTGATCGAATGCGTGATCGACCACGACCAGATAAGGCGTGCGGGGAGAGAAGTGGCTTTGCAGATCGTAACGGAAGTAGCTGCCCATTTTGTCGGGAATGGCGCGACAGGGATGTCCGTCGATCTCCACGAGCGGCACGGCACCTTCCTCAGGATTTTCGATGAACGGCAGGAAGCCGTAGGTGGTCTGGCCCGATGGCGGTCGCCAATCGGGACCGTTTTTTTTCAAGGCCGCGGCCACGATCGGATCGTTCCGGCTGTCGATAAAGGCGTGGGGATCGTTCGGATTGCCGACGTCGATCTCCTCCATCAACTCCAGATCAGAGGTTCGGAATGGTGCCAGCGCTTCGGCTCCGAGTTCGGATTCCGTTGCAAGGGATGGACGCCAGTCGAAGTTCTGCGTTTCCGGCGGCTTGCTGGCCAGACCGATCGGCAGTCCGAGCGCTAAGGTCATTTCCGGACCGTCGGCGCGCGCTTCTATCTGGACGAAGCGCACGGGTTGATCTTCCCAGTCCCGTGCGCGCAGCGGTCCGTCGATGTGTTTCAGGGTCAGACCGCTGGCATTCTTCAAATCAAAGGTCAGACGGCCGGCCGGTGTACTCAACAGGATCGGATTGCCTGAAAGTTCGGGCGTAGCATCGGCAATCGCACCGAATACCTGTTCTGGGCCGTGCAGTCGGTATCCGATGCGGGCACCCTCCGGTAGCGTGTCCGCGCGTAACGCGAAGATAATCTGCTTTTCAGGATCACGTCCGAACGTGGTCGTCACCGCCACCTGGACCGGGGCGTTGCCCGGATTCTCAAATTGCAACGTATAACGTAAGGTCATGTCGGTGGGCGCAGTCGGCGAAAACTCCAGAGCGAACGCGGAATTGCGCGCCGCTGCGCTGACTTCGGTTTCAATCGAGACTGGATACGGTTTTTTGATCGGCTCCAGTGTTTTGCCGCCGATTTCCACGAAGGGAGTCAACCAACGCAGCATCGCTGTAGGACCGGTCTGCCACCGATTAACGGGTGAAAGCCAATCGATGAGCCCGGATTGGTTGGGGCTGTAATGCACACGGTAGAGATCCGGCTGCGCGACGATCATGTAGTTGGTCACGTTTTGCGCGGCAACTTCCTGCAGATTCAGCCGGATGTCCCGGACGCTGACGAAGTTCGGTGTTTTGTCTTTGCGTTCACGGATGCCGACATAGATGGTGTCGACCGGTAGTGGATCGAAGTGGATCGTCGTGCGGTCGAAGGGGTAGATCCGCCGCTGACGATCAATGTTCAACCGTACGATCTGGCCATCGGGGGTACGGATAGCAGCGCTCCACGTGCTGGGTTCGGGAACCTGCTCGCCCCAAAAGATTTGAAGTTGATCGAAGCGCGGAACTCCATCTTCGAACCAGTGCTCAAATAGATCTGCCGGCGTCCGGGCTGGGTCGATCGGACAACGGTTGGGAGGAATAGGCTGCGGAAAACGGACACCGAACAGCGTCGCGCTGCCGTCGCTACACCAAGGACGCGTGTTGCTTGGGAAAGTGCCGCCGGTCTTGCCGCGAGTGAACTCACCGTAATCATATCCGCTGTCGGCCAGGTCGGAGCTCGCGAAAAACTTGCCTTGCCGGGCATGGTTGAGCAGGTTCATCCGGGAGGAGAGTCCGAAGCGGATTTCTGCACCAGAAACATAAAGAGCCTGAGCGGTGATCACGACAGTGAACACGGTAGTGAGAACCGAGAGAGTTGGGCGAGAGGTCATGGTAGAGTCCTTCGTGTTTTGCGTTGCTACGTGTCGTTTCAACAAGATTTTAAACGTCGTCGAGAATCGGGTTGGGGCTGTCGTTGTGCTGGAGCCGGATGCCGTATCAGGAGACGATCAGTCCGCATCGGCCTCGAACTGGTCGTGGCTGCGGTTGACGAGGATCACGCGGTCGACGAGCACGAGATCCTCCGAGGCCTGACCGCCAACACTCGGGCCTTCGCACTTGATCGATATCCAACCTTGCCAGCGGTTTTCCCCACCAGGTTCGTAGAGCTGTTCGCCGAACTTCAAGCAGGTCTGCCAACTGCGCCCGATATAGACGCCGACCGAGGGCGACATGATAAACTCACCAAGTTCGCAGAGGCGGTATTCGCTGGGCTGGATGTCTTTCAGATCCAGTTGATGTGCAGTCAGGCGTTGGCTGGGTTCCCATTGGTGGACGCCGTAGGGAACGTACGCGAGGTCAGGGGGGCCGGGGGAGTCGACCACGGCGGCGTAGCCGCGGGCCGCGTTCGGATCCTCGATGGTTGCAGGCGATCCGCGGTAACGCACCGGCACCAGTGTGCGGATGCGCTCAGGGGCGATCCCCTTGAAAAGTTCCGGCAATGGCTTTTCCACGCCTCCGCCACGAATGATCGTTGCAAAATCACGTGCAGTCCCTGTTGCAAGCGGGTGCGTGCTCCAGCGGCGGTTCATCGTGCGTGTTTCCCAGGCGGGTGGTGGCGGGGGCTCGGTTGCGTTGGCCGTCGCGATCCGATCCAGCACCAGCTGATGATCCGTGTAGGTGTTGGGATACGCCTTGCTCAAAGCGAACCATTTCCAGAGCACCGCCGTGTCGAGTTCGCGCCGCGCCAACAGAACATTGGTGCGCCAGCGCACCTCCGCGCCGCCTTCCGTCAGCCGCAGCATTTCGTCGAAAAAGCCTTGCCAGCGGTGAATGTTCTCTGGCGTTAGGTAGGGGAAGGTGCGGTCGTCGTAGTCCGGCGAACGGTACGTCACGCTCGGCGGCAGCTCGGTCATCGCGAGGCGTTCAGTTTCGAGTTCGTTTAGGAATCGACGGAATACCGATGCTGCGGGACCGTACAGGTACGTCGAGAACTCGGCAATGAGGGTGTCGGGATCGGCCTCGATGTCCTGCATCAGTTTTAGGATCAGGTAGTCTCGCAGTTCGCTGAACAAGGCGCGCTCGTGGACGAGATGGTCTAAATACACGCCGTTGACGCCGGCTGCGTGCATCATGCGCATGTTGGTGATGGTCCGCCGTACATTACCAACCGGCATCGTAAAGCCGGTGCCCCAGCCGTTGGGATATAACCACGCCCATAGGTTGCCGGGGTGTGCAATCCGGCCCCAAGCCAGAAGATCGGCATAAGTCTCCTGAATACGGATGTCCGGGTGGGACCAGTCGGCGAAATAATTGTCCTCGATCGGGGCGAATTCGACGATCAGGTTGGAGGGCAATGTTTGGCCTTCGGGCAGCACTGGCGGCTTCTGCGTCTGCGCCCGCCGGTAAGCCAACGTGTGGATTCGCACGCCTGGATGGCGTTCGGCCAGTCGAGCGCAAATTTCGAAAAGGTAGTCATAGAGTGGGCCGCCGACGCTGCCGTACTTCGCCTCCAACGCCGTGCACGCCGGACAATAACAGAAGCGTCCGGGGCTGTCTTGTGCCGCGATGGTGAGTACGCACGGTTCGCCGATCTGTTCGATGGTGGATATTACGTTACGCGTGAAGATCGCTCGCATCTCCGGGTTGCTAAAGCAGAGTTGCCTGTCCGGCACCCGCTTGCCGGTTTCCCACAACGTGAAATACTCCGGGTGTGCTGCGAAGTAGTTTGTCGGTGTAAGCCAGGGCCAGCGATCGGCACCGGGCACCGATGGGGTGGGCGGAATGAAGGCAAACAGTGAATGCGCCCGCTTGGCCAGATCGTAGAGCCGCGACACGTATGGACCGTCGGCTCGGGACGGTAGTGGCTTGCCTTCCCGCAGGGCGCGGTGTCCGAGACGCGAGTCGAAGCGCTGATTAACGCCCTGCTGGTAAGGAAAATCGAACCCACGTTGGATGTCCAACGAACGGAAGGCAAAGGAAAATTCGCGTTGACGTTGGAACGGGTCGAGTGTCAGCACGGGATGCGCAGGTATCAACGGGTACTCGAAACGCGAGAACCAGCGCCAGCCGAGCTTGTCCTCCAGAAAGCCCATCACGGCATACAGCGTACCCTGCACACCCTGGCCGTAGAGAAAGACGTCTTGGCCGTGGCTGCGATAGATGTGCGCATCCTCGGCGAGGCCGACCAACGGGTCGGACTCACCCAGCCGCGCGCGAGCCAGCGTACTTAGCCCGACAAATAGCGCAGGCTGATCCGCCGCCAGTTCCGCGGCGGGAACTACGGCGAAGTCGGCGCCAGTCATCGGCTTCAGATACAACGCCAATTGGTCGGCCGCATAGCGTTCCACTGGCGTCGCATCCTCGGCGGTAACAATGACGTATTCCGTCTTCCCGTCGCGAGCTAGCGTTAACGGCTCTGCAGCAGCAGAAAAGATGCCGCAGAATGCAATGAGAGATCGAATGATCGTTTTCGTCCTCGTCCTCGATTTCGCTTCGTGATTCTTTCTTGTTCGTATTACCAAAGTGGCCTCATTATCTTTTTGTAGCCGCACGGCAGGCGGATTGATGCCCTCTATCGAATTAAGAGCGTCGTTCCCATGTAAACATACTCGTAGGCTCCCATATCCACGATTCCGGACATCTTATCGAGGCGGGG
>CAZUAY010000111.1:8726-12220 GCA_964618405.1 uncultured Lentisphaerales bacterium | reverse complement strand
GACAATGCTATGCTTCAAATAAATCGGGGTCGCTTATACCCCGTGAACGGTTACAATTTTTACTATAAAGGATCCATCAATGACAAGCGAACTTACAAGCATGGCAACGCCCTATATGGGCGAATGGGTGAACGCACAGGAACACGGAGCGTCCGGATCGGAATTCCAGACGGTTGGCTCGATTCAAGCGGGATCCAATAAAATCAAGGTTCAGGACGCAGGTGATTTCCGTGTCGGTCAGGAGGTCACAATTTCCGATTGTCATCTGCATCACTACGGCATGGTTTATAATCAGGCAGCACCCTATTTGGCTGAAAACCAGAGCCTGCTCAAAGACGAAATAGAACTGCGCGGATTAAATGCAAACAAATCATGGCAAACCTTTGTCGTCGACTTCTCCAAAACCGATCCGGTAACCTTCCGGTGGATGGCGGTAGACCCCGCTCATCAGACCCTGACCACTACCCATCCTGTCATTCATCGCCGCTGGTGCTGGCAAGGGGAGTCGCTCCCGATCAATGGGGACTGGGTGACCCTGACCGACGGCGTCCAAATGCGCTTTAAAAAACGCGATTGGCTACCAGGTGAGAGTATTTCATTTCACGCACGGAATCGGCTCATCGCTCGCATTACTGGCATTCGCGGCAAGACGTTGACCTTAAGTGAGAGCGCAACAGGTGATGCACCGGAGGCCGTGGTGCGCCATCACGACCAGATCGCGCTCCAAGCCGCCTTAGACCAAGCCATTGCAGAGCGCAAGGGTCTCTTTATTCCTGCGGGACGCTACCGATTATCCGAAGGACTTTGGATTCGAAACGCCTCCGTGCGAATCGAGGGCGCGCATCGCGACCATGTCACACTCGACATCAGTGAGGATCACACCGCTGTCTTCTGGATTTCCGGAGGAAAGGATATTGTTATCAGGAACCTGAGCTTGGTCGGGCATACCGGTTTCATGGAGTTACCTGCCAATACACATTTTCCAACGGCCAACGGTTTTGCGTTCTGGCCCACGGCCAATCAGCAGATGGAAATCAAGGGGTGTTCGGCAGCAAATTTCGTAGGCACGGAACGGGTTCTGTTCGAGGATCTGAGAGTCACGCGTATGGCCTCGGAGACGTTTTATTCACATGGTTCGGAGCGATACGGATTGCCCCCCTACATTCAAGCACCGCATAAGGGACGCCCAGAACTGCTCACGCAATACACCAAATCCTGCACGTACCACCGTTGCATTGTCAACGATTGCGCCTTCAACGCGTTCAACAACAACGATCATGCTGAAAACACCTGCATCCTGCACTGCCATGTCGAGCGCGTCGGCAATTTCTGCGAGAACGCCAGCCGGTTTACTCGCATCATCGGCAATTATGTGCTGGACGGCTGTGCCACCAGCGTGCATGGCGGCTCCGCCGCCGACCCACACAAGATTGGATCTACGCAGGCCATTATCGCGGATAACGTATTCGAAGGTGGAACGATCAGCGGCGGTCTCTCCGTCGGCAACAACGCAACCCAGGTCACCGTAGCCAACAACCTGTTCATCGGTTACAGCAAAGAATGTGCTATCATCATCAACGGAGGCCGCCGGATCATCGTGACGGGAAATCACATCGACATGACGCAGATTGAAAACAATCCAGATAACGAACGCTGCGGCATCACGGTCGAAGCCTCGAATGTCGTCGTGGCCGACAATCATATCTACGTCCGAGGCGAAGGGTCGGAAAAGGTCACCGGAATCCATGTCGCCGATGATGCCGTCAACATTAATATTCATGACAATCTCATCGAAAATTGCCATTACGGCTTTCGGACTGGGCGTCGGGTCTATATTCCGCAGGGCGAAAAGGGACATTTCGAATTTCACCATACGGAATCCGAAGTCGAGGAAGTGCTCGGATCTGACACATTCTGCTGCAAAGCCTTGCCGTTCCGGTGCGACGACTCCGCGCCGTATCGCGGATGGAACCTCAAGTGGATCACAGGCGCTGAGGCCGGGAAAAACTCCATCATCGAAAACTACAATCACAAGGATCGGACGCTCAAGCTGAAGGAAACAGCATCCCCACAGGTCGGCGACCGGTTTGCTGTGTATCCGCATCGCGCGAACTGGCAAGTTCATCATAACACCATCACCGATTGTGTGAATCCAATGACCATGGAGTTGCACGGAACAGACGGTATTCAACTCGATAATAACTTGATTTAATACTGATCCACCCGACGATAGGAAATAACGAGGAAGACCATGTCAACAATTCAATTAGGTGTCGTGGGCTACGGCCATAATCCCAAACTGCAAAGCGGGCGAGGAGGCGGTCTATTCCGGCAGGCGGTGGAAGGCTTTGAAAACGTGATTCCGACGGCTGTCTGCGACATTGCCCCAGAGGCGCTCGCGATGGCTCGCGAGCGGTTTCCAAACATCGCGACTTTCAACAACTTCGATGAAATGCTGGACACCACATCGCTCAACGCCGTAATCGTCGGAACGCCGGCGACAAGCCATGCTGCGTTTGCCGTCAAAGCACTCGCAAGGGACATCAACGTCGTTTCCGAAATTCCCTGCGTCTTTACCGTTGAGGAAGCGCAAACACTGTGGGACGCGCATCTAAAAAGCCGCGCACTCTATATGACCGGATCGAATACAAACTTCAGGGGATATATTGATGCCGCCGTGGATTTAAAGCAACGGGGCATCTTGGGTGACCCGATCTATGCGGAATCGGAATACATTCACAATATGCGTTCAGGATTCGAGACCACGCCCTGGCGCAAAACGTATGAGCCGATCCGGTACTGCACGCATTCCCTAGGACCGCTGTTACGGCTGATCGATGAAGATCTGGAATGGGTGACCTGTTTTGACACGGGAAGCCATCTTGAAAAGGATCCCGACCAGCACGATTTCATGGCGGCACTGTTTCGCACCCGGTCCAACGTGGTGGTGCGGTTCGTCGCCTCGTTCATTAATGAAGCAGGTCACCACATCTGGCAGTATCGCATCTTCACCACCAAGGGCATGTTCGAACGCACCGCCGGCCAATATACATCCATGGGATATGTCCCCGCCGAAAGTCCACGCACGCTTTTTTATTCCAAGGAACTACCGCTGACAAAAAATCGAGTAGAGCTGCCTGTCGGCGACATGCCGCCAGCCTATGCCGACAATCCGAAGGCGGCTGGACATGGAGGCATCGACTACGCCATGCTCGATGCCTTTTTCACGGCGATTCGGGAGGGCAGTCCCTCGCCGGTTAGCTTGCGTGATGGCCTGCGCATGACGCTGCCGGGCCTCTATGCGGCTGAGTCCGCCCGCAACGGCGGTGCCCTGACGCGCATTCTCTACCCGTGGAACGAAACCAAAGCGTAACCCAACCCATGCCGATATTCTCTGGTCGCTGGCGAATACTGCCGGAGACACCGAGGGAGAGCGATCCACGGGATTTCTCAAAACATTGAACGATCTGGCGCACCAGTTAGACCCATCTCGC
>CAZUAY010000111.1:0-8626 GCA_964618405.1 uncultured Lentisphaerales bacterium | reverse complement strand
CACGGGATTTCTCAAAACATTGAACGATCTGGCGCACCAGTTAGACCCATCTCGCAGCACCTATGATCTTTGTCTCTCGCATGAAAAAGGCAGCGTTCACTTCGCCGAGGGGTGGACACACATCAACGAAAGGCCGTGGCTGGCTGGCGGTCTTATGTGGTCAGCAATTGCTACTTATCGCGACGTGACTGCACTGCTTTGGCACTGATTTTGTACGTACCGCTTCCGAGGACAAAACGGTGTGGCTGTTCCGGAAGCGGCGACCTTGCGGGCGTGATACGTATGTCTTCCACTCCGGTCGGCAGCCGCACTTCGCCGCCAGTGTTCGGTGGAATAGCGACCTCCATCTCGAGCCGGCACCCCACCAACCGCCACACGCACCGGATGGGTCCATAGGGGCCGTCGTAGATCGTTGTCGCATGCCCGATGCGGCGGTCGATCCGGGGTGCGATCCGAACACGGCGGAAGCCGGGCGCCAACGGCTGGATCCCGCCGATCTCGCGGAAAATCCAATCGGCCACGCAGCCCAGCGCCGGATGATTGCCCGAGTTCATCGCTGGGGAGATGCGCCGGTCGAAGCCCGGCCCCGCGGTCTCCCCTGCATCGCAGGGCACGAACAGCGGCGCGTTGTGCGGAAGCTCCGGCCGCTGCGAGGCCCAGTGCTCCCAGATGGCGGAAGCGCCGCAGGCCAGCATGTATCCCCAGGACGGAAACGAGTCGTTCAACAAAACACGAAAGGCGTCGTCGAGCAGTCCGTTGTCGCTGAGCGCGAACAACGCTTCCGGTGCGGACACGATCCCCAGGCCGATGCCATGGTTCCGTTCGAGGTAGCATTGGCGAAGCTGCGCGACAACCTGTTCGCGCAAATCACCGTCAACCAGCCCGGAGGTCAGGGCCAGCGTGCAGTTGCCCTGCGTCGGATGCGACATCCCCCCCGCGTCGGTGTAGGCGCGCAGAAATGCGGTTCTGACCCGATCCCGGTAACCCCGAAACCGCGCTGCGTCGGACTGCTGTTCGAGCACGTCCGCAATGCAAGCCGCTGTATCCAGCATCTTCGCCGTGCAGGCGGAATACGCGACGGAGGTGTCCGCCCCCCACTCCGAGCGCTCTGCGGCCCAGAAATAATCCACGGAATTCCAGTCGCCGTAAAAGAATTCACGCTCATCGCGCAAATCATCCACCAGGCTTTGCATGCGGAACTCGACGTAGCGCCGGATGGCGGGGAAGAACTGCTCCAGGATGTCGCGGTCGCCGTAGTAGGTGTAGAGATGCCACGGGAAGAGCACCCCGGCATCCGCCCAGCCGGGCATGCCGTCGCGATCACCGGGGTAGTATCCCTGGTTGGCCGGCGCCAGGCGGGCGAATCCGCCGTCGCAGTGCTGCGCGTCCAGCACGCCCTCCAGCCACTTGCGGTAGAACGCCTGCAAGTCAGCATGCGCCAATGCGGCGCGCGAGGAGAAGAGCGCGTCGCCGCACCAGCCCTGGCGTTCGTTGCGCTGCACGCAGTCGGTCGGCGCTTCGATCGTGTTGGCCCGGGCGGTTTGCTCGACGATCGCCCGCAACCCGTTGACCTGCGGATTGCCGCAATCGAACTGTAGGACTTGCGGCACATCCTGCCCCAATTCGATGCCTGTGACGGTGTCCAGGGTCGGCCTGCTGCCGTAGGGCCAACCGGTCAGCTCGACGTAGCGATGTCCGCGGAAGGTGAAGCGCGGCTGCCATTCCTCCTCACCGCCGCCGGCGCACACGTACTCGTCGCGCATGTGCCGCGCCAGGCGCAGATTGTCCGTGTAGAGCGTGCCGTCCTCCCGCAACCAGTCGCCGAAACGCAGGCGCAAGGTTTGTCCGCGCGGCGCATTCGAAATCTTGATGTGCGCGAAGCCGGCAAAGTTCGTGCCCATGTCGAAAATGAAGAGATCCCGAAGCACCGGTTCGGTCATCGCCACGGGCCGGTGACGCCGCACGATGCGCACCGGTTGGCAGGGATAGGCCTGCAACAACGGTCGTTGCGGCGTGCGCAGCGTGTCGGGAAGCGGTTCGCCCGGATCGAGCCCGACATCGGGGGCTTGCCATGCGTCGGCGAACCCCGGCTGGTCCCAGCCGGGCATCGCCCGCCGCGCATCGCACACTTCGCCGAACAGGAGATGCGCCTCCTGCTCCGGACCCAAGGCCACCCGCCAGTCGTCACCGCTGCCGACGACGCGCCGCGTGCCGTCCTCCATCGCAATTTCCAGTTGCGCGAGGTAGCGGGGCTTTCGCCCGCCGTCCGGCCAGTTGTGCCAGCCGCCGCTCAGAATGCCGCCCAGGGTGTTGGTGCCGCTTGCAACCAGCGCCGTCACGTCGTACGTGCGGTAGTGCAGCCTGCAGCGCGGATCCGTCCAGCCCGGGGTCAGGAACTCGTCGCCGACCCGCGCTCCGTTCAGTCGCGGCTCGCACCACCCGAGGGCGGAGACGTAAAGCGTTGCGGATATCGGTTGCGTCCCGACCGCAAAATCGCGGCGCAGGTACACGGGCGCAAAGACAGCGGCGTTGCCCAGAATCGCGCGCGGCTCGTGGTCCAGCCCGATCCACTCGGCCTGCCAGTCGCCCGCTTCCAGCAGCCCCACCGACCAGCGGGCCGATTCGCTCCAGGGAGAGGTTGCGCCCCGGTTGTCCCGCACGCGGACCTTCCACCAGCAGGCTTGGCGCGAGTGCACCGGCGTTCCGGCATAGCGGACGTCTCGCGACCGGTCGTCCGGCTGCTCGCCGCTGTCCCACAGGTCGCCTTCGTCCCGAGCCAGCCGTTCGGGCGAGGACGCGACCAGCACCTGCCAGGCGGTCTGGACGACGTCATGGCCGTCGGCATCGAGAATCCAGCTCAGACGCGGCACTGGGTTGTCGATGCCCAGCGGGTTGCACAGGTGGTCACAGCGTAATCGTTTTGCGTTCAGGAGCATGGTAGTGCCTCATCATAGCGTGTAAGGGCTGGGTGTCAGACATGAGTTATTTCCACAAGACCATTCGAAACCCACGCGGCGGCACGGTGTCGCGCCAGTGTTCACCCAGAACATACGTACGCTCCGGATCCCACACGTCCACGCCTTCGCCGCCGGCCTCGACGCCCAAGGCATCCAGGTCAAGCTCCAGTTCGATCTCACGCGCTTCGTCCGTATCGTTCAGCACCGCCAGAATCATCCGGCCGTCCTTCGTGTAGGCCGAGGCCATGATCCGCCCGATGTCGTCGCCCAAGCGCTTGACCGTGTCGTTCTCCCAGTAAGGATGGAAGATCACGTCCTCGTCCCAGCCGAGTGCGTCCTGAGCCGCCCAGATCGTCTCGCGCAACGGCTTGCTCTCGATATTGGGGTCGTGGATGTCAACGTCGTGCGCGATGCAATACCCGTAACTGTGCAGCAAAGGGCGGCGCGTTTCGGGATCCTGCAGATCAAACGCCAGCAACTTCCCCGGATCGCTTTGCCGCAACGCTCGGACATTCATGTCCAAAAACACCATTTTCATGCCCCAGAGATAGGGCGAGAAGGTCGCCCGGAACATTTCAGGTGTCAGCAGATCGTAATAATTCCCCTTTTGCAACACTAGGCCCTCCACTCCCTCGCCCCCGCAAAAGATATCGGCGAAGTGTTGCATCGGCATGACCCGCGTCCATCCATGATGAATGTAGACCCGCGCTTCGGGACCCGTGCGCCGGATCATCCGATAGACGTTGAGCGCCTGCTCGCGGTAGCGGTCGCTGACGCTTGCGCCGGTGTCGAAGTAATAGCTGTGGGCTTCGGGAATCAACGGCGTTTTCGCCTTCTCGAAGAAGGCGGCGCGGGTGTGCTGCATCCAGTTGTAGAAGGAATCGACCGAGATCGGGGCGGCGGTGTAGGTGTTCGCGTCCCGCACCGCCCGCTTGCTGAACGACCCGGTTCTCTTGCCATATTCGCCCTCTGATCCCAGCCATTCCTCAACAAACCACGCCCATTCCGGAACAAACGGCGATGTCAACCCCACGCCGAAATAGAGAAAGACCTCGTCGGCGCCCGGCTCGACACGCGCTAGGTCGTTGCGGATGCCGTCAATGGACGCCGTCTCGTACTCCGGCACGGCAAAGTACTTCCACGGCTGGCACCACATCTGGTACTCCTTGTGTTCACGGCGCCGCAGCGTCTTGTGGTCCAGCGGACGGGTCGGCGTCAAGGCAAACCCGAAACAGATCGTGCGGGGCGCATCCAACGTCAACGGCGAGTCCACCAGGTTGAAGCGCAGGATGACCGTCTCTGCCTGTCGGATCAGCTCCACGTGCCTTTTCTTGTCGCGACACTGCCAGCCATTGAAATCCGGAGCCATCCAGTTGAATCCCACGCGATCATTCCCCACCCACAGGAACGCGGATTTTTCGCTCGCAAAGCCTTGATGCCAGGCGTCGCCCACGGCGCCGCTCTTGCCGCCGATCAACTGCGAGAGCAGGTGGTCCCGAACCAGCGTTGCGGCCGATGCGCGCAGCGGCACATCCAGGGAAAGCGTCCCGACCTCCAGCGTCGCGCCGTCCGTCGGCATCAACGTCAGGGCGACTTCGGAATACCCGTCAAAATGCGTCCGAATCTCGCATTGCGCCCGCAAAGCGCCCAAGTCTACGGCATTGCTCAGGTCTGCCCGGATCCCAGATGCCGCACCGCACGTCAATTGCGCCGGCGCCACGGGAACTAGGTTCGTGCCGTTCAGCCGCAGCACCGCCGGCGCAGCCAGAATCTCCTCGCCCTGGCTCACCAGCGAATCGAACAGCAGCCCCTCGCCGAACCCGTAAGTCCGGCCCCAGGTAGAAATTAAAATTTTAGATTGTTGATTGGCGATTGTTGATTGTGGGTTCCGCTCACTGCCAACCGCCAACTGCTCACCGCCACCTGGAATCTTCCCACCATCCAATGACTGTTGACCAATGACCAATGGCCGCTGACCAGTAATCTCCACCGGTGTCCAGGGCGCAGGAACCTGGTCGGCCTCCGGATCGACGTAGGGATGGAATGCCGGGTGCTCCGGTCCGGGCACGACGTAGGCCTGACTCCAGACTTCCACGGCCTCCCCGCCCGGCGCGACATAGTCAATCGCAATGTCATAATACCCGGGGATCAGCACCTTGAAATCCAGATCGAACCGGGCATCGAAATAGGCGGTATCCGGCGGAAGCGCCTGCTCGGCACGCCAGGCTTCTCCGCCGTCCGGACGTAGAAAACGGACGCGCATCGCGCCCTCCGCCCGCCGCTGGGACGAGACCACCAACTGCCGTTTGTCATGGGTGTAAAGGTAAAAGACCTTCAGCGGACCACCGGACTCGGCGATGCTTTTGGCGATATAGAGCGGCACGCTCCGCCCATCTCGTGTCTCGACAATCCGCGTTTCGTTCAGAACCAGATCCGCGGCCGACCCACCGCCACGCCAGACCGGTGATTGATACGGCTTGGGGCGGCCGTCGGCAAACACGACATAGCCATGGGACTTCAGTCCATAGTCTTCCGTGGTGTCGCTGATGTAATCCAGGCGAACCACGGAGCGTTCATCCGCCCCCTCGACCTTCACGAACTGAGCAGACTGCTGTTCCGCCGCATTCGCCCAGTTGCCGATGCGGATCCGTGGTGCATCCGCACGGAACACTAGCGCAATGAAATGCGCCCGGTTCGTCGCCTCGCCCACTACCGGCGCCAGAGAGACCATCTCATCGCCATAGCGGCGCACGAGGTTCATGCGCCATGTGTCGCCGTCCGGCGCTCTGGACTCTCCCAGCGCATCAAACGGCACGGCGGCTTCCAGCAGCCAGAGCCCGTCCTCCACACTGCTGCCGACTTGCACGGTCTCCATTGCGGCACCGGTCGCGGCATCAAACACCCGTCCGTCCGGGTGGAACCTCAGCGTTTGTATGCGATCAAGGGACGACGAAAGATGGAGATCCAACACGTTGGCCGCATCCGGCTTCAACTGCGTCAGCGCGGCCAGATAAAGGCGTTCGCGGTCATAGCTCATCGCATACCGGCTGTTTTCCGGCGACACCAGCGGCTGCCCCGGTGCCGCCAATCCCGTGCTGTCAAAGGTATACTCGCCTTCCTCGATCCGACCGTCGTGCCGCGGCGTTGCCTCGCCGAGCGTGATCATCCCGGAATCGTGCTCGACGGCCGACGCGTCCGCGAGATAAATGGCCTGGATCTCCTCCAGGCTCAGCGGACGGCGATAAATCCTGAATTCATCCACGAGACTGTGCCCGATGAAGGCCTTCGACCAGGCACCGCCCGGCCCGACGCTGAATGGTTCGACTCCTTCGGCGTCGCGCAGAGGGAACCGCACTTGGCGCCGACACACCAGGTGCCCGTTTATCAGCATGCGCATCTCCTCCGGGCTCCAGGTGACCGCCACATGCTGCCATTGCCCCGGCTCCCAGTCGCGCAGCTTGAACTCCACCGAGGTCCACTTCTCCTGCTCACCCACCAGCAGCAACAGTTGGTCGCCCGTGAAAAACTTGTACACCTGGAAATAGTTGCGTCCGGCATGCGCATAAAACAGGACATTGAACCCCTTGTCCATCCCGCGCCAGTCGAGCGACTTGACCCAGAAACTCAGCGTGCCCTGCTGCAGGTCCAGGTTGCCTTCAGGCTGGTACACGGCATGGCGTGGCGTCTTGTCGCCGACCGGCAGGTCGCCCTCGATCCTCTGCTTCATCTCGGGATCGCCGCCGACGACCAGCGCCTGCCCGCGGATGCCCGGTTCGAAGCGCGGCTCGATCGCATGCGTCGCCTCGGGGTTGCCACGCGCCACCGCGGCGGTGGTTTCACCGTCGAACGGCGCATAAAAAAGGAGATCATCGTTCGGCGCGGCCGAAAGCCAGCCGACGCCGAGCAGCGAGAAAAGTGCAAAGGTTGCGAACAAAGGGGTGGATTTCATGTTTCAGCGTATCTCCAATGACTAATGACCAATCACCAACAACCAAGTTCAGCGCACCAGCAGCACCGACCCCCTGTAGAGCCGCTCGTAGCAGCCCATGTCGGGGGTCTTGTACAGCCTGTCGACGCGGGGGTTGCCGTCGAGATCCAGCGCGGCCGCCATCCAAGGCAGATTGATGCCGGCATTCAGACAGGGCGAAGTGCTGCGCAGCCGGTAGTTTTCCGCGGCGGGATCGACGTACTGCGGATCGGCCACAAGATTGCCCGCACCGCCCAGCGGAATTGACGAACAGGTGTAATGAATTCGGTTCGTGCGATCCGCATGGCCGAAAAACCAGTCCGGAAAGCCGGTGTTGCCGTACACGATGCAGTTCGTCACGACGTCCTGCCCATCGCCATTGAAATAGATCGCCGAACCGCCTGGAGTCGAGCCATTGGGATCCTGCCACGTCGACATGGCATGATTCCCCGCAAAGGTGCAGGATTCGATGCGGTTCGTGGTGTTTGGCGTGCCGATGTACAAACCGCCTCCCCGAACCGCAATGCCGTAGTTCTTCCAATAGGCGGTGTTGCGGGCAATCAGGCAGTTTCTGAGCCGGTTGTTGCTGCCGTAAAGGCAGATCCCGCCACCGAAGATGGCAACGTCGTTGCTGATTACGTTGTCGGCGATCTCGGTGTTCTCGATTGAGGTCCACGTGGTCGGCATGCTCACCAGCAAGCCGGCTCCACTGTTGGCGCCATTCGTCGAAACAACCTCGTTGCCGACGATCTTGGAGTTGCGGACCGTCAGCGTGCTGCCCTGGAAATGAATGCCGCCGCCGCCGGCACCGTTGCCGGCCGCGACGTTCGAAACAATCACGGAGTCCTCGATGGTCAGGTGATAGGCCGCCGCCCCCCCACCCCAGAGGCTGACCCCACCGCCCTGGACCGCCGCGTTGCCGCGGATGACGCAACTCGTGATACGAGGATGATCTTGGCCACCCGACACGTCGGCACCATAGCCGACATAAACGCCTCCTCCCTTAAAGGTCGCCTTATTGTTTACAATCAGGCAGTTGTCCAGCAGTCCGCTCAACAAGCGGACGCCACCTCCGAGCGCCAGGTCCCAGACGCCGACCATATTACCGTTGGTGATGGTGAGCCCGCGCAGAACCGCATTCTTGTGGTTGACGTGAAAGCAGCGCACGGCGTTGTTGCCATCCACGATCGTGTACTCCCAGCCGTTGACCCCCTCGATCGTCAGGGCCTTGGTCACCGAGACCTGCTCGCTGAGCGTGTAGACGCCGTTGGAGACGTAGATCGTCCCGGTGGTGGCTCTGGCGACGGCGTTGTTGAGTGTGCGCCAAGCCTGCGCCCAGCTCAACCCGTCGCGCCCTGCGTCATCCACGCCGTTGGTGGCGACATGCCAAGGGCCGTCGGCCCGGACGGAAAGGGTCGCGATCAAGCCGACCAGAAGCGTCCACAGATATCTTTTTTGAATGTGTTGCATCGGTAATCCTCCATGCGTAACGTGGGTAATTCAACATCAACATCAAGCGGCACTTGCCAAAGGTAAACTCACTTCGCTCGGTAGCTTACTCAGACGGGAAAAACGCGAGGAGCGCCCCTGTTTCTTGTCCCATACCTTTTCCCCTGCACCGTAGGCAGACAGAGTGAAAACTTTTTCCAGTGAACAAGACAAACGTACCGCACCTGGCCAATTGATGTCAAGCACAAAAATC
>CAZUAY010000110.1:5714-12221 GCA_964618405.1 uncultured Lentisphaerales bacterium | reverse complement strand
ATGAACAATCAGCACCCTCGGTCAACCGATTACGGCACACGCTCCACTGGATCAAACGATTAAGATTACGATTACGATTACGATTAAGATTAAGACCTCGCAATACCAAGCCTACCCTGACCCTTCCAGTCGCTAACCGATTACATTTTTGAGCGTGGGTTAGCGACTGACAACGAGCGACTCGACGTATTTTTTGACGGTGCGCCAATTGAGGCCGGTGCGTTTGGCAACGTCTTCATAGCTGCCATAGCGTTTGAAAAGACGGCGACAGTACAGGGAGGTGAGTTCTTGAACGGAGAGGTTGCCTTGCGTTAGTGCAGTCGATACGTCTTCCTCATTCGGTTCTTTGATCCGCGATGTATCGCCGGCATAGGAGCCGGTCAATAGGATGCGACGTACGGCTTGCTCTAACTCACGCACATTGCCCGGCCACGCATAGCTGCGGCCCACGCCGCTTTCGAGCGCGGACATGACGAGATCCGTCAGTTTTTTTTCATGCCCATCGCTCATGCGGCGCAGGATATGGGTGACCAGCGTTTCAAGCTCCGATGGCGTTTCTTGAAGACGGCGGCAGAGTGGAGGAACCTCGATCAGGTCCGAGCAGAGTCGGTAGTAAAAATCGTCTCGGAAGGTACCTGCGCGCCGCAATTGATCGAGCGATTTGTTCGTTGCGGCGATGACGCGGCCCTCGAAACGGTGCGTTTCGTGTCCGCCGACTGGCGAGAAGGTGCGCTGCTGCAAGACTTGCAGGAGCTTGATTTGTACCGGTTCGGTGGCATCGCCGATTTCATCCAGAAAGATGGCACCATGCGGACTGCATCGCTCAAAGACACCCTGATGTTTCTCTACAGCCCCTGTGAAGGCACCTTTGCGATGGCCAAACAGCTCCGACTCGATGAGCGATTCGGAAAATTGCGACAGGTTGATCGGCACGAAGGCACGTGTAAAACTTTCGGAGAAGCGAGCGCTCGTCGGATCAAAGGGAATGAATCCCGAACGTCCTAGCGCAAAAGCAGCAGCCCCCTTGCCGGTTCCGGTCTCTCCAAGGAGCAAGGTCGAAAAGTCCTCCATGCGATTCCAGAGGCCGTTGACGTACCAGCGGATATCATGCGTGAAGATGTTGTTCCACAATTGCTTTCGAAGCTGCTTCATGGAGAGGCTGCTCCCAACCAGACTGTGGGTAATGAAATAGAAGGCGCGCCGGAGTTGATAGAAGATGGCGACGTTCTGTGCCGATTCGTCCGGCGAGAGTCCATACTGGAGCAGGGTGGCAAACATGTCGGCGGTGAAAGGCGCGGCGCAGGAGGTATCGCCTGCCGCGAGCTGTTCGCGGATGAGTGCATCCAACTTTCCGATAGTCGCGTGAAAGACTAAAAATTGGATCGCAATCACGAGACGTTCGCGATCCTCGTGCGCATAATTTGAAGCGTTGACCTTTGCTTCTGGCGCCAAGGCCGCTACGCGTTTCTCTAGTTCTGATAGCAATTGCAAAAGCACCGCGTCGAACCCCGCCTCACCTTCAACGCCCAGCACTTCTCGATCGGCCACCCCCCGTTCGTCCCCAAACGGGTTTGTAAAGGCAGACTTTGTCACGCGGTCAAAGAAAACGCGGTCGCTTGACGAGAGTACTTTTCTTTTTGACATACATAAAATGTACCATAAACATACATTGAATGTCTATTAAGAATGATCCTCATTGAACCGTAAAAAAATAAATTCCTCTCCTGCAACAGTTTGCACTATAAAAAGCAGTTTGGCACTGTCTTTGCTAAGTGAATCTTGTCAATTAACGAATGCGGAACGAATGCAGCCTGTCCGGACAGAGCCTTCATTGAACCTCATTCACAAACCTAAGGAGATTCACATGAATACCATTCACGTATCCCGTATCAAACAACGATTTGCTATCCTTTGCGCAACAGCACTTACCACGGCCATCTTTTCGCCTGCAACGCATGCGGCGGGTTTACTCAAACCTATCGGAGGTCGTGATGCCGGTGCCTACATCAAATCGCACCATGTCGAGGTCACGCTTAACAACGGTTTTGCCCAGACCGTGGTTGATCAAGTCTTCGGCAACACGTCACCCACCGACTTCGAGGCTTGCTACTCCTTCCCGATTCCGAAATCAGCGAGTTTATCCGAGCTGAGCCTTTGGATTGGCGGGCAAGAAGTTCTCGGCGAAGTTGTTGAAAAAGAAAAAGCTCGAAAAATTTATGAACAACAGGTTCAGCAAGGCAAGGATACTGCATTGGCCGAGAAGAACGATTTTAAAACCTTCGATATCCGCGTCGGCCTCATTCGAGCCGGCCAGGAAACCCGCGTCCGTCTTGTCTACTACCAACCGCTGGAGATCGATCTCAATATCGGCCGCTTCGTCTATCCACTCACGGAGGGTGGCGTCGATGATGAGCGAATTGCCTTCTGGGAGACCGACGATCAAGTGCGCGAATCCTTCTCGTTCAAGCTCACGCTAAAGTCCGCGTTTCCCGTCAAAGAAGTGCGCATGCCGGGTTATGACCAAGAGGCACAGATCACGCATACCGACGATGAATCAGGCTCGGTTTATGCAGTACAATTGGTTTCAGCGGAAGGTGGGGCTCGTCTCGCTCGGGATATTATCTTCTATTATCGCCTTGATGACACCGCACCCGCTCGGGTGGAGTTGATCCCCTACCGCGCATCACCCACCGAGCCCGGCACCTTTATGGCGGTGATTACGCCTGCCGCCGATCTCAAGCGGATAGCCGAAGGTTGTGATTGGATCTTCGTCCTCGATCGCTCTGGAAGCATGTCAGGGGGCAAGATCAGCACCTTGATGGACGGCGTTGGCAAAGTACTCGGCACGATGTCGCCCAACGATCGCTTCAAGATCGTGAGCTTTAACAACAGTGCTCGAGACGAAACCAGTGGCTTTGTCACCGCCACGCCGGAGAACGTCCAAAGGTGGACGGAGCGGGTGCGTGGTTTGACGGCCGAGGGCGGTACCGCCTTGTTCGCTGGACTGGAGAAGGCCTATCACGGACTCGATGATGACCGCACAAGTAGCGTGATTCTCGTCACCGACGGCTGTTGCAACGTCGGCCCTACCGAGCATGCGGCGTTTTTGAAATTGCTCCGTACCTACGACTTGCGCCTCTTCACCATGGTGATGGGTAACAGTGCGAACCAGCCGCTGATGGAGCGCCTCGCCAAGGATTCAGGAGGATTCTCGATGAACGTGTCGGATTCGGATGATATCGTGGGGCGTCTGGTCCAGGCCAAGATCCATGTGATGAACGAATGCATGCATGATGTGAAATTGAGCTTCGACGGCGAGAAGGTTCGCGATCTCACGCCCGCGACATTCGGCAATCTTTATGCAGGTCAGCAGCTTGTGGCTTTTGGACGTTACACGGGGCATGGCCCGGTCGATCTGAAGCTCAGTGCGAAAATATCCGGACAGCCTCGCGAATGGCACTGCGCCATCGTTCTGCCGGAGACGGATACTGCCAACCCTGAGATTGGGCGTCTGTGGGCGCTGTCTTCAATCGAAGAAAATATGGCACAGATTCGAGAAACGGGTGAGAGCGAAAAACTTCGTAGCCAGATCATCCAGCGCGGCACCGAATTCTCGTTGGTCACGGATTATACGTCGATGGTGGTGATGGATGACGAAACGCTTGAAAATGAGGGATTGCAGCGCCGCAATCTCCAGCGCGTTCAGACCGAGCGTGCTGCACAGCAACAGCGTGCGAGCGCACCCGTTCAGAGCCACCGTGTGGACACGGGGTCGACTTATAGTGGTGGCTCCTCGTTCAGCCTCGGCTCGGGGCCAGTGGGCCCCCTCTTCGTAGCACTTTCCGGATGGCTCGCTCGTCGCAAGAGACGGCACGGAAATGCAGCTTAATGGAATAGCGGATTAACGAAATAGTAGACTCATACGTTAGGGGTACAACGATGCAACAACTCATAAAATCACAAAACGGAACACGCCCAGCACAACACCGAGTTTCTCGCGATCTCTGGGTGCTCGCACTCTTGATCATGCTGGTGAATGTGCCTCTCCTTTTGGGTGGGCCAAATGAAGCGTTGCTCTTTGTACCCTCACGTATTGCCGCAGGCGAAGGCTGGCGTTTGCTGACCGGCCCCTTCGTGCATGTTAGCCTCTATCACCTGTTGCTCGATGCTGGAGCCTTTCTCATGCTATACGACAGTTTACGTGAGCCATCGCGTTTCTGGCGACTGCTGGCGGTCGCATCCTGCGCCGCCGGCAGCCTAGCACTGGCCGCATTAACGATGATGCCGAATGGCAGCCTTTGCGGTCTCTCTGGCGTTGGACACGGGCTCATGGCGATTTCGGCATTGGAAATGATAGACGACAGTGATCGCACGAGCGTTCGCATCGGCGCAATCTGTCTTGTCGGACTGGTCGCGAAAAGCCTTTTCGAAGCCTTTACTGGTTACGTGTTTTTTGCGTCGCTACACCTTGGCGATATTGGAAGCCCTGTGGCGGTGTGTCATCTCGGTGGCGTGTTGGGTGGCCTCGCCATCTTTGCCTGGCGTCACCTAAGGGTTTTAGACAAGATTCAAAATTAACCGGATGCAGAGGAGGAGAGAAAATTACGAATTATGAATTATGAATTACGAATTGAGATGCTGGATACTACGAACCATGGCGCGAGGTGAAGATTCAAAGCTGGATACTACGAATCGTGCACTTCTTCTTGCCTTTCTGATTAAAATACCACTCGTGCGCCTTTTGCGGTAAAACATGGAACCGATTGTAATCTGGAAGATTTTTTCAAGTCAAGCGTGAGGTAAACCGTTGAGATCGGGAAACGGATTACGATTAGGATCATGACATTGAGGGTGCATTTCTCGATCCATGCGAACCCACCCTACCCTCTGCTTTGGGCTTGCATTGGCCGAGAAATTAGGGCAGACTTCCATGCAACTGCGGCAGAGAGCGCAGGAGGAACGCCAGCCCTCAGAAACTGGCTTTTTGTAACTTAGAACAACAATTCCGCCGAGTGCCTGGATGGGGTGCTCGCCAAAAAGGATGCCGTCGTGAGCCCAGTAAACGCCTATATCGAAAAAGCCAAGCAATTCGCCTTGGATGTCCTCCAGCCCAGTGCAAAAGACTTAGAGCACGGACTCGAACTGCACCGTCAAGCTATCGTCGTGGAAACTTACGGGTTCGGTCCTTGTGGTAACGATCCGGAAAAAATATTGAAAGCCATCCGTGCGGGTGCTGCTGGCAACCCCCTGCAGGACATCATCGAAGATGCGGGGCTCACCTCATACGTTCGCAACCCCACACAATGGAAAGACTACCAGGCGCTTTGGGAAGCCTCTGGAGTAACCTGCGTCTTCCGCAACGCGGGTGAAGAAGCCCAAGATCCACTTCGGATTCTGAGGCGATTCGCACATTTTTTGTATGTGACGGATCAGTGCCGCGACTTCGTTTCGAAAGCACTGATTCCGGACGACATCCTTCAGGCAAAGCGGGAAGGACGGCACTGCTTACTCCTCTCCTGCAATGGAGTCCCCCTCTCCCAGGATTGGTACTCCGTGGCGGAGGAATTTCGTTTCCTACATCTCTTCGCTCGCATGGGATGTCGCATGATGCACCTAACCTACAACCGGCGTAACATGATTGGGGATGGTTGCGCCGAGACCGCCAACGGTGGACTCAGCGATTTCGGCCGTGCCACGGTCGCCGCGATGAACCGCGAAGGCGTCATCGTCGATGTGGCGCATTCCGGCTGGCAGACCAGTCTCGAAGCGGCGCAGATCTCTTCCCGCCCGATCATGGCCAGTCACACGACATGTGCGGATCTCTGGCATCATGTTCGTGGAAAACCAGACGGGGTTCTCCGAGCGATTGCTGAAAGCGGGGGGCTGATCGGCATCTGCTCCATCCCAGGATTCCTGGGCGGAACGGGCGATCTCTCGGCACTACTCGATCACATAGCCTACGCCGTCAAAAAAGTCGGATCGGATCACGTCGGCATCGGCACCGATGTCGGCGTGGCACTCCCTCTGTCCGATCACGAAAAGGCGATCGAGGAAGATCTCGCCCGCGAATATCCCGCAGGACAGAAGAGAACCTTCGAGGGACTCTGGCCGCCAGACGAACCACACTCCAAGCCCGAATGGAGCCAACCCCAGCAAAAAATGAGCTTGGCCTGGGTTAACTTCCCATACATCACGGTCGGATTGGTTCAGCGTGGCTTCACGGACGACGAGATCATGAAGATTCTCGGCGGCAACATGCTCCGCGTTCTCGGGGATGTGCTACCCGAAGCCGAACGGCAACGGGTTTCCCGCTAAGCGTCCGATCGAACCGAACTCGGTCTTCGAAGACCCACTTTGAGAGAGGCGGTTAGCGAAAAGAGGCTGTAACATCGAGCGCTTCGTGGGCTGACGTTTTACGAACCCGCGAAGCTTTTTGCCGTGTTTCAAGTTCTCGCGCATACTGCTCGGGATCAACAGGAACTTCGACCGTCCTATCGAGCCAAGTCG
>CAZUAY010000110.1:0-5614 GCA_964618405.1 uncultured Lentisphaerales bacterium | reverse complement strand
CCAAGTCGTGAGGGCATTGATTAACGAGGACACCGCCACCTTCGCCGAGCCAGGTTCCGCGCCAGCTACCGGAATCGTAATAGTTCTGTGTGCGATACCATTGAGTGGAAGTCCACTGTGTGCGGTGAAGCGTGCCGAGTGCGCCCGAGAGAATCAGTTCATGCGCTTTCTGGTAGACGGGATGGAGACGATGAAGGAATTGGATGGCGAAGACTTTCCCGCTAGCCTTGGCTGCCGTGTTCATGGCAAGGACATCACGGGCACAGGTGCCAGCCGGCTTTTCGATCAGCACGTGGAGTCCTTGAGAAAAAGCCCGAATCGCCAGCGGTGGGTGAAAGGGTGGGGGCGTTGCGACGATAACGGCATCGCACAGCCCTGATTCGATTAGAGCGGTAGCATCTTCAAAGGCTGCCGTGGCGGGAGCTTGTTCTGCACACCAAGATCGTGCAAAGCCGTCGCGCACGTCAGCGATAGCTGTCAGCTCCGCGCCTTCGATTGCTCTGGTCGCGAGACATTTTGCATGGAGGACGCCAATATTGCCGAGTCCAATGATGCCGATTCGTACCTGCTTCATATCTACAACTCCTTTTATGTGCTTCGACTGGCCTCTGCGGCTACAGGCGGGAGGGTTCGTTTGATTTCTTCAACACGATATCCGAAACCCAAGCCCTGAATCGTGTCGAGTTGGACCTCCCCACCCCGCCGCTGATAGAGACCGGGATGCACTTTGGCTTCAGCTTCTGATGCGTCGGGATAAAACTGCATTGCATTCGTTTCAACGCCCATAATCGTTCCGGCATAAGCGGCCAGCAGGCAGTGCGGGACTTGGGCAAGCATCGGGTTGGTCAGATCCTGAACCATCAAAGTCATGCCGTGGGCCTTGGCCCAGCAAAGACTCAATAGCGCGCCTGTCTGAGTCTTGCACGTTTTCAGGGCAACTCCCGTCCATCCGAGATCGCGCCCCAGCCGGATCAAGTGCCAATCGTGGCAGCTTTCATCCATGAAAAGCGGCTTGCGTGCCGAGACGCTTCTGACGTCGATTTTGTACTTTTCTAAGTCGTAGGGGAACGGCTGTTCGACGTAGAGGATCATTCCGTAAATTCGCGGATCACGGTCTCGTAGGGCATCTAAGATCATGTTCACATAGTCAGGATCCTTGACCGTACAGTTAAAATCTACCGAGAGCCAGTTCACGCCTTCTTCAATGCTGATGCGCCCAACGTGCCGGATGCGTTCTAAGTCCCACTCGGAATCGTTTCCACGCAACTTGATTTTGAGGCAAGTCAGCCCATCACGGTGAATCCAGTCCCTAAGCAAAACGGGGTAGCCGTCGTTGGGTTCATCGCCAGTCAGGTCTTCCGATTCAAGAGGGTCTTTGCCTCCAACCAAATGCCATGCAACAACGGCCTTCGATGGAGAGGTAACCAAGAAATCTTTGGGGAAAAGGCCTTTGAAAGAGACTGTGCTGTTGTCAGCTGGCTCTAGGAAATTTGAAAGATCGGTTGTGAGGAACGGAGGGCCGTAGGTTTCATAAACGGGACATTTCTGCATTTGTCCGTATGCATCGTGGAGTGCTAGATCAAAGGGCGAGCAACACACGAGTGCCGCCAACCAAGGCATGGGTTCCATCCCTTCTCGTTCGCGATTCGCTGCTTGTAGAAGCGCGTTCAGGCGTTCTTGCTCGAAAGCGTGTCCGACCTCCATCGCGTGTCCCCAGACGTCAAAATTGGCCCAGTGGTTGGTGAGGGTGCTGCAGAATGTTTCCAGAACAGAAAGGCGCGCCTCGTAAGCGTGCGTTGACGGCCAGACCCACTGAACGCTGAGCGGTGTTTCTCCCCAGCCTTCTGCCAGTTGGCCGTTACGGTTCTCGACCGTCATTTTCACGCGCGCACACGTGACAGAAGTTAGCGTTTCCGCTCCAAATTTAAGCGGCACACGGGTTTCAACAGGAAGGAAATAAAGTTGGACGCGGCGAACGCGGACGTCGTATGAAGAAGAATTCACAGGTTTAGCTCCAAACGTAGGTGAGAGTTAGATTTACACTTCATCAAGGTTGACCTTGCGCCCCTCGCGCGCTGAGAGGATAGCGGCGAAAGCCACGCGCGTGGCCAGCACAGCATCATCCACGCCACAGACCATCGGGCCGGTGCCGTTAATTTCATCGACAAATCGGTCTAGCGCATGGGCGTGGCCCTTATCGGCCTCAGCCGTGAAACTCAGCATCGGGTCGCCTCGCTTCACCGCTTCCTCACAAGCCGCCTGCTTCTTTGCAAGCCAGCCACTCACGCCGCCCTCGGTGCCGACCGTTGGGTGCCGATCCTTTAGCATCGGATAAATTGTACGCGCTGGTGCGCCTTCGATGCCGGCTGTGCGGACTTCAAGCATGTGATCGACGATGACGGCTCCGCCATTGCCAAACATTTCGTATCGTTCTTTGGGGTAGCCGAACGTACCGTTTGCAGACATCGACAAGGTCGCCAGCTCTCCCCCGCGGTATCGAACCACAATCCCGTGGTTGAGCATGCCCTGTTCCATAGCAAAAACCTCGACGGGATCAGATGCGAGAAACCAGTTGCAGATGTCGGTGAAGTGCGACATCTCGAAGAGCATCGGCCCGTGCGGCGCCTGCTCCTTATCGAAGACCCATTTCTTCCAGCTCCACCAGTCGTCATTGATGCGCACGTTCATTCCAGCGACTCCGTCTTCTGGCAAGTGGGGACGTTCGTCTCCCTCTCGGTTGAATCGCCAAGGACAGGGCTTCGGGTTGCTCATGTGCTCGCGGAAAATACGGCGTGCTTCCAGCATGGCAGGAGACGAGCGCCGGTTGTGCCCGACACAAAACGGGATGCCTGATTCGTGGACAAGCTTCTGAATGCGCCGCATCTCTTCTAGGGTTCGTGCAAGCGGTTTTTCGCAATAAACGGGCTTGCCTGCAGCGGCCGCCTCCGCAATGGGTTCGAGCCGAATCTTTTCCGTGGTGGCGATACAAATGGCGTCGACGTCAGGGTCGCGGATCGCCGCTTGATAGTCTTTTGTGATATGCAGTGCGCCGTGTTTATCCCGGCATTCCGTCAAGGCCGCATCGGAGAGGTCACAGCAGGTATGCAACACCGCCTTTTTCGATGCGGCAATGTTTGGGATGTGTTGTGAACGCGCTAACATTCCGCAACCAATCACAGCAAATTTCACTGGCTTTATTTTCATCCTATCGTTTGTTTGCATTTTTTGTACTCGTTCTCCACATGCGAACTCTACGGCTTCTAACGCTTAATAGTATGCACAAAAAAGAATCCTTTTGTAAAGCAAAATGGTAATCGGGCGCGTAATCGGTCAGTCGCCGGGGTTTGAGTGAAAAGCCCCAAAGAACAGGCCTTGACCCCGCCCCCGTTGACTTCCCGATTACAGTTGCGAGTCGCGAGTCATCAGTGGCGAGTGGCAGAATGAATACGCGGACACATCCAGGGAGGACTTCTCAGATCTTCCGTAACGGCATCCCTTTCGCCCAGATACACGTCCCCAACCTCGTGGTTGGGGCTGATGGAGACTCGCAACTCGTTACTCGCTACTTCTCCCTCCCGACTTCTCCCCTGTGGCTGACCGATTACAGAAAAATGCGCCATTCTGAAAAATTTCGAAAAATTTTGAAAAAAGACTTGCCTTCAGACTGCTAAATATGGCAACATTCCTCTCATGAGTTCAAACGCATTCAGAAACAGCTTCCGACTTACGAGCCTCGCCTTGCTATCAAGCGGGGTGTATGGCGTCGCGTAATCGGATTCAATGCTTTTCAGAATTGCGCGTTGACGTATAAACCCCGCAGACATCTTGGTGATGTCGACGGGGTTTTTAAGTATAAATAAAAGGAACAGACAATGAGCGACCACTCAAACATGAGGAAGATTTACATTTTCGACACCACGCTGCGCGATGGCGAACAGTCACCGGGCTGCACCATGAACCTGCGCGACAAACTTATGGTGGCGGAATTGCTCGAGTCCATGCGCGTCGACATCATTGAGGCCGGCTTCGCTATTGCCTCACAAGGCGATTTCGAATCGGTCAAGGCGATCGCAGAACTGGTAAAGAACTCGTCGGTAGCCAGTCTGTGCAGAGCGCTCGAGAAGGATATCGATCGTGCGTGGGAAGCGGTGAGCGGTGCGGTGCGTCCTCGCATTCATACGTTTCTGGCAACATCGCCAATTCACATGTCAGCGAAGTTGCAGATGACGCCGGATCAGGTGTACGAGCGCTCCATCGCCATGGTGAAGTATGCCCGAAATCTTTGTTCAGAAATTGAGTTTTCTCTGGAGGACAGCTCGCGTAGCGAACGCCCCTTCATCTACAAAGTCGTTGAAGGGGTTATCGCTGCAGGTGCGACAACAGTCAATATCCCCGATACGGTGGGCTATGCCGTCCCGACCGAGTATGGTGCACTGATACGAGATATTTTTGCTAATGTACCGAATATCGATAAGGCGAGGATTTCGGTACACTGCCACGACGATCTGGGGCTGAGTGTCGCCAATTCTCTGGCGGCTGTAGAAGCCGGTGCCTCGCAAGTTGAATGCACAATCAATGGGATTGGCGAGCGTGCCGGAAATGCCGCGCTTGAAGAAATTGTCATGGCGTTGAAGACGCGTCATGAGCATTATCAGGCTTATACCGACATTGATACGACGAAAATCTATGCAGCAAGCCGATGCGTCACCAACGTTACGGGCAGCAAGGTGCAGGCGAACAAGGCGATCGTGGGCGAAAATGCGTTTGCGCACGAAGCAGGAATTCACCAGCACGGCATGATGGCCAACCCGCTGACATACGAGATCATGACTCCGGAGTCAATCGGCCTGCCACGTAATAAGATGATTCTGGGCAAGCATTCTGGCAAGCATGCATTCGAACGCAGGCTCGATGAACTGGGCTTTCATTTGGACGCTGACCGTGTCAGTGAGCTTTTTGCGCAGTTCAAATCTTTAGCCGACCGAAAGAAAACCGTCTCCGACGCCGATCTCGAGGCGCTGGCGCACAACATCACAACCGGCTTCAAGGGCATGGCTAAGCTCGACCGATTCAGTGTCATTGCAAGCAATGCCATCACGCCGGTCAGCACGGTGAGACTGTACGTGGGCGATGAACTTATCGAAAAGGTTGCGGCAGGAGACGGCCCAATCAACGCCTCATTCCGCGCGATCTGTGAAATTCTCAACGTCGAGTGTTCACTTGAAGACTACCAGCTCTCCGCCATTACGGAAGGTATGGACGCTCAGTGCAAGGCAAGCGTGAGAGTTCGGTTCGAAGATCGTACGTATCACGGAAGTGGAATCTCGACGGACATTGTTGAAGCCTCAATCCTCGCCTACCTGCAAGCGATCAATTCGGCGCTTGAAAATAAGCGCTAAGGGATTAGTCATGGGTCACTGGACATTCGTCATACGAAGCAAGGTAGCCCCGACAATCCTGTCGGGGTTTCGTCCGAGACAGGATTGTCTCGGTTAGAAGTTGTTGATACAAATGACAACCGTGGTCTTAATTACTCCTGTGTCCGATTACATTGAACAAGGGGCGCATCCTCGTTCCGTTGACCTGTCCGTTTGGATTTGCTCAGAGGCACCAC
>CAZUAY010000109.1:0-12247 GCA_964618405.1 uncultured Lentisphaerales bacterium | reverse complement strand
TGTCTTCGGCTTGCAAACCCATCGCCTATGCGAGTCAACGGAACGGATGCGCCCCGATTACCGTTGCCGTTGCATAATAGTTTGCGCTTGCAGGAGAGGCTGTGGGTATGCTAGTATGCAATCCGTTTTTCCGATGGCGGGAATAGCTCAGTTGGTTAGAGCGTCAGATTGTGGTTCTGAATGTCGCGGGTTCGAGTCCCGTTTTCCGCCCCATCTTAAAGCCCGGTGCACGTTACGTGCGCCGGGCTTCCTTTTTTAGAGATCATGGCCGCAATAGGAGAGGCTGAAGCTCTTGTTGCAGACAGGGAAATGCGAGATCTGTTCGCCGCGAAGGGCAAGGGCGAGTCCGAACCAGTTGTGGAAGGAGGGATCAACGATCTTGTAGCGGTTGAAGTGTCCAGTATCATCGGTCATCGCGAGATGGACGAGTTCGCCTCGCCAAGCTTCCGTGATCGAAATAGCGAGTGCGTTCGCGGCAAGAGGCTTGGCGGCGCTGGGTACGATATCGGTAATACCGGACTCGGTAAGCGATTCCAAGGTCTGGAAAAGCCACACATGGGAAGCTTCGATTTCATCACGCCGAATTTTTGCTCGGGAAAAGACATCCCCTTCCGATCCTGTCGCCATTGGGATGACTCCAGAGGTTCCCGCATGAGGGAAATCTGTTCGTGCATCGATGGCCAATCCAGAGGCTCGCCCTGCAACGCCGACAAGCCCAATTTCCCGCGCTGTCGTGGTATTCACAGTTCCTGTATTTTCAAAACGATCTAAGACCGAGGGGTCGTCAAACATGAGGGCAAGGGCGTTGTCGAGCTCTTTCTTGACCTCGCGCATCTTGGCGAACATATTTTTGGCTTGGACTGCAGAGAACGACTTTCTCATGCCACCGGGAGTGACGACATTACGTCCGAAGCGATTTCCAGCGATATCGGCAGTCATGTTGAGATAATCGCCACGGATGCGCCCACAGAAGGACGCGGTCGGGAGGAAGGCCACGTCGCCTGCAAGCGCGCCGAGATCGCCGATGTGATTCGCCATACGTTCCAGCTCTAGCATGATGCTGCGCATGAGCACAGTGCCCGTAGAAGGTATTGTGCCAGAGAGGGCTTCGATCACGGACGCGTAGTTCCACGCCGAAGCGATGGTCGTGTCGCCTGATGCCGTTTCGGCGTAATGCAGCGAATGGATATCAGGCCCGTCTTCCATCATTTTTTCGATGCCACGGTGTTGAAATCCTAGCGAGATTTCAAGATGATGGACATCTTCGCCCAAACATTGGAATCGGAAATGGCCGGGTTCGATGACGCCAGCGTGAACAGGTCCCACCGCTACTTCGTGCGCGGCTTCGCCGGACATTTCGAAATGGTGGGTTACAGCGGGTTCGATGGGTTCATCGCGAGGCCGATCCCAAGCATCGTGGAACTCATCGTAGGATTTGTGGAATCGAATGGGTTTGAGCCATGGATGCCCTTGAGGGATGATCCCGTACTGTTCGGCAATTTCGCGTTCGAACCAATGGAGCGCAGGAATCTCTGGAGTAAAGGCTCGATAGGAATATTCGACGGGTGCTGAGGCTACTTCAATTGAATGCGACTCAGAATTTCCCAGAACAGCAATCAGTTTGTTAGGGGGGCCTTCGCTTTGGGTTTCTTCTGGTACGGCAAAGAACGCAAGCACGCGCATGGAAGGAGAGCGAAGCGCGTCCAGAATGGCGAGTCGCAAGCGTTCGGCTGGCATGGAGGGTATACGCTCCAGCGAAATCATTTCGCCGTTTCGGATTGAAATGAAGGGAAGTTCAGTAGTCATTGTACGTAGCAAACAGCGGCATCACGAAGCGAGGACGAAGAGGATAGAGTAAGTGTGCTGTTTAAGATAGAGTTTGGAGTGGGAGTAAGTGGATCGAGAACGGAAAACTTTGTCGTGAGCTTTGTCGCAAACTTTACGCCCAGAGGCTTGGTTATTCGCTAGGTTCTTGCACCAATTAGGCTTGGAGACTTTTAATTCCCCCTGTAGGTAGCATAACCGAATGGCGAGAGGGTAATGGGGACGTGGTAATGTTTGTTGTCTTTGATCTCAAACACAACGACAATAAAAGGATAGAAGCTCTCCTGTTGCGTTGCTTCGAAATAAGGTTTCACGTAATAGGTTAATTGATAAATTCCAGCGTTGTTCGAGTCCGCCGTTTCTTCTAAAAAATCTTTCACTCTGCCATTCTGGTCCGTTTGCTTTTCGTCTACGAAAACCCATTTGCCGTCAACATTTATTTTCTCGAGTTTGATCTTGACCCCAGGTGCGGGCAGACCTTTCGAAACATCGAGGATATGGCTAGACAATTGAAACGTTTTCTCCTGAGCGAATCCAATGCCGGCAAAAAATAAAGCCAAAAGAGAAAGAAGAATTTTCGTTTTCATAGGAGATCCTTAGTTTGTTGAGTATCTATAGTCGAGCTGTACGCACGAAAACAGAAGCGGGTTATTTTACAAAAGCTTTGCGTTCGCGGGCACGGAACTGTAGACGCACCACGGCGCCTTCCAGACCGAACTCCCGCCGAAGCAAGTTGACAATAAAGTTGTGGTAGTGTCCCGGGAGGCGCTTCGGGTCGTTGACAAAGATCCGGACGACGATCGGGTTGCGGCCGACCTGTGTCGAGTAGTACATTTTTACCGGCTTGCCGTTCTTTCCTGCCGTGCCCATGGTATCGTAGGCACTTGACATGACACGGTTGAGCATGCCCGTCGGGAGCGTGGCTTGACACTGCGCGGCAACGTGCTCAATAGCACCGAGGATCTTGTCGACGTTCTTGCCGGTTTCCATGGAGGTGAACACAATGGGGCAGTACGCCATGAACTTCATTTCGTAGGCAAGTTTTTCTAAGAACTCTTTCTCGACAGATTCGGCGATATCCCATTTGTTGATGACGATCACACACCCTTTTCCGAGCTCGGAAATCAAGCCTGCAAGCTGTTTGTCAAGAAGGCCAATGCCGCGGGTTGCATCGAGCATGAGCACGACAATGTCGGCGCGTTCAACGCTCTCTTGCATTCGCATGCGGCTGTAGCGCTCGACGGCGGTGTCGACGCGCGCTTCGCGCCTGGCACCTGCGGTGTCGATGAGCGTGTAGTTGCGTCCTTCTACAGAAAATGGAACGTCGATACTATCGCGCGTTGTTCCGGGAACATCTGAAACGAGGACGCGCTCGGTGCGTAAAAGCCTGTTAATGTACGACGATTTGCCGGCGTTGGGTCTTCCGACGATGGCAACGCAGAGATGATGCTTTTCGTCCTCGGCGCCTGCGCCGAATTGTTCGACTTGCGGTGGAAGCTTTTGGGTCAAATCTTCCATGAGGGTTTGGAAACCGCGACCATGCAAGGCGGAAATCGGATAAACGGGGAAGCCAAGGCGAGTGAAGTCGGTCGACGCATTGTCGACCGCTGCCGTATCGGACTTGTTGGCTGCTAAGAGAACTTCTGCACCGGCTTTACGAAGAATTCCCGCAACCTCTTGATCCATCGGCGTGAGGCCTTCTTGGGCGTCCACAACGAACACGACAACAGCAGCGTCGTTGAGCGCTGCCTCGGCCTGCATGCGAATGCCCGCGTCGATTCGATCGCTGATCTTCTCGTTGTCGATGTTCATGATGCCGCCGGTATCGATCAGCGTGAAACGCTGATCCTCCCAGTAAACTTCGCGCATAAGGCGGTCACGGGTCACCCCAGACTGTTCATGAACAATCGCGATACGCTTCTTGGCGATACGATTGAAGACGGCGGATTTTCCGACATTTGGTCTTCCGACGATGGCGACAACGCGACCTTTCGTGTTTGCATCGTTTAGTATATGTGATTCCATTTGAACTCTCCTGTCGAAAACTTTTTAATTGAGCGACTTGATTGAATGTCCGCCCTTACAATTCGTGTGGTTTTATAGGCGCCCATAAGGTTGCCGCCGTCTGCCTGTCTTATCCAGCGATCTCAGATGCTTTGCGGCAGCGGGCGCAGACGCGTTCGCGGCCAACTAGAACAAGCAAGTCGAACAGTCCTGGGCCCTCGGATATGCCAGAAACGGCGACGCGGATGGGATGAACAACAGCACTCATGCCGCCGAGCGCTTCGCCTTTGGCGTGCACGAGCTGTTCAGTCGAGTCGTGCGTGAATTCCGGCAGTGCTTCAAATGCATCAGCCATCTCCCGCAAGAAGGCTGCGGTGCCCGCTGGCTTGAGGCGCTTCGTAACCGCCGCTTCATCGAACGGAAATTCTTCTGTAAAGAAGTAGATACAATTCGCGGGGATATCGTTGAAGGTCTTGGTGCGTGGCTGTATAGGATCAAGCACGGCATCAAGGTCTCCCGACAGCGGGGTCGTCGGAACGCCAGCGGCTTCCATGCGTGCGAGGAATTCCTTGCGGAATTCATCACGTGGTTGTTTGGCGATGTATTCGCCGTTCATCCACTTAAGCTTTTTGGTGTCGAAACGAGCAGCACTGGATTTACAGCGTTCGAGGGTGAACGCCTCGATCATCTCGTCGCGTGTCATGATCTCGCGGTCGCCGCCAGGTGCCCAGCCGAGGAGAACGAGGAAGTTGAAGAGAGCATCGGGCATATAGCCTTGTTCTTTGAACTCGCCAACGAAGGCGGCACCGTCGCGCTTGGAATACGGCTTGCCCATGTTGTTGACGATCATCGGCAGATGGCCGTATTGCGGAGGCTCTGCACCCATGGCCTTGAAGAGTTCAATGTGCTTGAACGTGTTTTCGACATGATCATCGCCACGGATCACGTGCGTAATGGCCATGTCTACGTCGTCCACAACGTTAGCGAGATGGAAGACAGGCGTGCCATCGGAACGGACAATCACGAAGTCCTGAGTATCCTTAGCCTTCTTCTTCATGTCACCCTTAACGAGATCGTTGAAGCGCAGTTCGCCATCCTGCGGCATTCTGAAGATAAGACATTCGCCCGTGCCGCCCTTGTTCTCGCGGTAGGCCAAACCACGCGCTTCGAGGTCGGCCGCCACGGCGAGGTGACGTTCCGTCAGTGCGCTCTGGTAGACGGCTGGTTCGTCGAAGTTCAGATCCAGCCACTTCATGCATTCGAGAAGGGTTTTGATGGCCTCGGGCGTCGAACGTTCACGGTCGGTATCCTCCACGCGAAGGAGGAACTTACCTCCCGCATGACGGGCGAAAAGCCAATTAAAGACGGCCGCACGGATATTACCGATGTGGACATTTCCTGTGGGACTAGGTGCGAAACGGACGCGGACTGACATGATTGATCTCCGAAAACTCTCTCGTTGTGGTTGAGACGCTGCATTTTACACCATCAAACAGCAAAACGCAACAAATCACAGAAGAACCAGCGGAATCGGTCAGGCACAGCCCCCTGTGCCTGACCGATTACAGTCGCTAGTTGTGAGTTGTGAGTTGCTCAAGAATCTGCTTCCGTTACGATGCGGCTTGAGCCACATCGTGCTTAGCCGCGGCTTGGCGCGCGGCGCGGGCACGGGAGAGAATGCCGTACTTGGGCCCGAAAAGTGCAGCTAGCGTAAGGATGGTTGCTTGCGTCAGCACGATACAAGCGCCTGTTTCGCCGTTGAGGAAGTAGCTGAAATACGTCCCAGCAACGGCGCTAAAAATAGCGGCGCTCGAGGCTATCGCGAGCATTCGGTTAAAGCGGTCAGTCAGCATCAGTCCAATGCAACCCGGCACAATCAACATCGCCACGGTCAGGATGATGCCGACCGCTTGGAGCGCAGCGACGATTGTGAGCGATAGCAGCGCAAGAAATAGGTAATGCAAGAAGGTTGTGTTGAGGCCCACAGCCCGCGCTTGGTTGGCGTCGAATAAATAAAGCAAAATATCTTTGCGAACGACAGCGAGAATAACAAGGGTTATACTCGCGGCACTAACCGCTTGGATCATGTCGCTGCGCTCAATACCCAGAAGGCTGCCGAAGAGAATATGATTGAGATGAACGTCGGTCGTAACTTTGGTGAACATCACGAGTCCGAGGGCGAAGAGCCCAGTGAAAACGACGCCCATGACGGCATCATCTTTGATCCGGCTGTGATTCGTGATCCAGCCTGTGCTCGAGGCGCAAGCAAGGCCCGCAAGAAAGGCTCCCACGGCCAGTGGCGCGCCGACAATATAAGCCAGAACAATCCCGGGTAAGACGGCATGACTGATGGCATCACCCATCAGCGACCAACCTTTTAGGACGAGGTAGCAGGAAAGGATTGCGCAGGTACCGCCAATTAAAGCGGCCATCAGCATCGCTTCGACCATGAAGCCGTGGTGGAAAGGGGCAAGAAGGGTTAAGGGGTTCATAAGCCTCTCGGAGCTAGAATGGGTTCGGCATCACTCGCACCGAGGAGCGCGTCCGTTGTACGGCGGGCTTTGCGGCGTGCGGCGACGAGGCCGTGTTTGGGTGCAAAAAAGAATGCAATTAAAAAGATAAGGGTTTGAAGGCAGACGATGCATCCGCCGGTCGAGCCATTGAGGAAGTAGCTGATATAAGCTCCCACCATGCTCGTGACGACACCGAGGAGGCAAGCGATGACCATCATTCGCCCGAAACGATCAGTGAGCTGATAAGCGGTCGCGCCTGGCGTCACGAGCATCGCGATAACGAGGATCGCCCCTACGGCCTGCAACGCTGCAACAGCCGTGGCCGCAAGCAGGGTCATGAGCAAGAGATTCAAAAAAGTGGTATTCAATCCGATGGCCCGCGCTTGATTGGGGTCGAAGGCAAAGAGCAACAAGTCTTTCCATTTTAAACTAAGTACAGCCACTGCAACGGCGGAAATGGCGAGCATTTGCGTAATGTCGGCATCTGCAATACCGAGAATATTGCCAAAGACGATGGTTTTAAGGCTGATATTACTGGGGAAAAGTGAGATCATCAGCACACCTGCGGCAAAGAAGGTGGTGTAAACAATGCCGATCGTGGCGTCCTCTCGGATGCGTGTCTTGCTTTTTACCACGCCCATGACGATGGCGGCGAGTAGTCCACTGACGAACGCTCCGAGTGCAAACGGCAAGCCGACGAGGTAGGCAACGGCTACACCCGGCACGATCGCGTGAGAGAGCGCATCGCCCATCAGTGACCACCCTTTGAGGGTCACGAAGCATGACAACAACGCGCAGACACCGCCGATTACGCCACTGACGACGATGGCCTTGATCATGTACTCGTACTGAAATGGGATCAGAAGGTGCTCGATCATTCGCCAGCCTCCTCATCCACTTCTGGGTGCCAGTGATGAACGAGTTTACCATCTTCACCAAAGACGAGTGGCTCTTCGTCATCGGTCAGAACACGGTACTCATTACTACTGCCATCGTGGATGTCGGTATGCTCGATGCGGAGATCGCGTAAGGTTCCGCCAAAAGCGTTCGCTAAGTTGGTTTGTGTAAACGTATCGTGCGTGGGTCCAGCGGCAACGACCGTGCGGTTGATGATCACCACGCGGTCGCAGAAGCTCGGCACCAGCCCGAGGTCGTGGGTGCTGACCAGAATCAGGTGTCCCTCCGCGCGCAGCTCTCGAAGTAAGTCGATGATCGCGGTTTCCGTCTGCACATCGACGCCGCTGAAAGGCTCGTCGAGCAACACGATGCGGCCTCGTTGCGCCAGTGCGCGCGCAAGAAAGACGCGCTTCTTTTGTCCGCCCGACAATTCGCCGATTTGGCGATCTTTGTAATCCAGCATGTTGACGCGCCGGAGGGAATCAACGGCAATCTCAAGGTCGTTCGCGCGCGGAGTACGGAGGAAATTCATGTAACCGTATCGACCCATCAGCACGACGTCCATAACACTGACGGGGAAGGCCCAGTCCACATCTTCGGCTTGCGGAATGTAGGCGACGAGGTTTTGTTTTTGCGCGGCGCGCACGGGCTTGCCGCCGATGGTCACGCTGCCCCGGGTGGGCGTCAAAAACCCCATGATCGTTTTGAACAGCGTCGACTTGCCGCTTCCGTTGATGCCGACTAATGCGCAGATCGTGCCCGCGCTTAAGTCGAAGGAGGCATCGAAGAGCGCCACGTGTCCATTGTTGTAAGCGACGGTCACCTCGTTGACGTGGAGGTCAATCGGCGAAGTTGCGTTTTTTTTGTTAGACTTTTTAGATTCGGTTACCATAGTGCCTATCCGTTTTTAGGGAGGTTATGTGAGGCGTAAGCCAGCTCGGATTAATCGACTTTGTTTTTGAACCCATTTAAAATGATTTGGGCATTATACTGGAGCAATTTTAAATACGTTGGTGCAACGCCGTTTGCTTTCGTCAGTGAATCCACATAGAGAACGCCACCGTAGCGCGCGCCGCTTTCTTTGCACACTTGTTTCATCGCCTTATCGCTGATCGTGCTTTCGCTGAAAGCAACGGGAATTTTGTTGGCACGAATCGTGTCGATCACTTTCTTAATTTGCTGCGGGGTGCCTTCGGCATCGGCGTTGACGGGCCACAGAAACAGCTCCTGCATGTTGTTGTCGCGTGCGAGATAGCTGAACGCCCCCTCGCTCGAAACGAGCCAGCGCTGATCTTGTGCAATCTCGGCGAGCGTTGCCCGCATCGGACCCTCGATCGCTTCAATTTCTTTGGTGTACGCGGCCGCGTTGGCATTGTAAGCATCGGCATTGACGGGATCGAGTTCGACCAGTGCCTTTCGGATGTTTTCGACGTAGGTGCGCGCGTTGCTCGGCGACATCCACGCATGCGGATTGGGCTTGCCATCGTAAGGACCCTCGCCGATATTCATCGGCTCGACGCCGTCGCTCAGATTGGCACTGGGAACGTCACGTACACTTCCCATGAACTTTTCAAACCAGCGTTCTAGCCCCATGCCATTCCGGATTACCAAATCGGCCGATTGTGCCTTAACAATATCCATCGGAGTCGGCTCGTACTCATGAATCTCCGCACCCGGTTTGGTGATCGACTCGACAATCGCCCGATCTCCCGCCACGGTCTGGGCCATATCCTGAAGAATCGTAAACGTGGTGACGACGCGTTTGCGTCCGTCTTTCGCCCGGGCTTGTGTTGCCGACTCATTTTTGCCACAGCCGATGAGTGACAGACTCATCAGAAGTCCAAAAACTAGGCGCGTGGTCGCATAGAAGTATTTGTTAGAAGCGGAAGAAGTCATGATAGGATTCCTTGATGAAATAAGAAGTGATCACGAAACGATGTCATGGATGCGCTACGGTTTGCATTTCCGATCGGATGTTCGCATCAAGCTCCTGCACATGTGAAGGCGCATTTGGTGCGACTAAATGGGTACTTAGAGTGCCGTTTTGTGAGTGAAAAGGCAAGTAAAACAACTTCTTAAAGTTTTTCGCGGCGCGGCCGCGCGGAGGGCTTGCCCATCGCAGCCCTGGCGCGTTCCTCAGGCACGAGGGTAGATCGGTGATGCTGAAGAAGGGAATACTATCTGCGACGATATTTCCGTAATTAAGATTTTTTAGTGTGTTCTGGAAGTCTTTCCTTGGAAAGTGGATTTGAGTGTTGGCTGTTGGACATTGAGGTAGCCAACACTCAATTTTTTTTTGGATGGATAAAGATTTTTTATTTGACTTATAGGGTGCAGTAAGGTTCAATAGGGGGCGTCGAATGAATTGCATGTTTTCCATTGTTCGGAAGATGGCCGTTTATCTCGCAGAAAGGTACCTGACACGTGAGTATTGAAAAAATGCGCCACAGTGCGGCGCATATTATGGCTGCTGCTGTTTGCGAATTGTTCCCAGATGTGAAGCTGGACATCGGACCGGCAACGGATGATGGATTCTATTATGACTTTGATATGCCGCATCGGATCGTCCCAGACGATTTTGCGGTGATCGAAGCAAAGATGGCGGAGCTTGTTGCTGCAAATTCGCCGTTCGAACGGCTCGAGATGACGCGCGCCGATGCGTTGGCGATGCTTCAAAAAGAAAAGCAATCCTACAAGGTCGAACGTCTCGCGGACATCCCCGAGGGCGAAGCGATTTCTTGCTACCGTTGTGGGAATTTTATTGATTTGTGTCGGGGTCCACACCTTGCCACGACAGGGGAGCTGAAGGCGTACAAGATCACGTCGATTGCTGGTTCCTACTATCGCGGTGACGAGAAGAACCCAATGCTTCAGCGTATTTACGGCATTGTGGCAGAGTCTCAGGAAGAGCTCGACGCGCTCCTCTTGCGCATTGAAGAAGCGAAACGTCGCGACCATCGCAGGCTAGGGCCAGAGCTCGGACTCTTCAGCATCGATGATCAGGTTGGTCCTGGGCTGGTGCTTTGGCATCCGAAGGGTGCGCGCATCCGTGTCGCGATCGAAGATTATTGGCGCAAGGAGCATTTCCGCTCGGGCTACGAGATGGTGTATTCGCCGCATATCGGACGGGCAACGCTGTGGGAGACCTCGGGACATCTTGGTTTTTACAAAGAAAACATGTATTCTCCGATGGACATCGATGGCCAAGATTTCTACGTGAAGCCGATGAACTGTCCGTTCCACATTGAAATTTACAAGAGCCAGTTGCGTTCCTATCGCGATCTTCCCTTGCGCTGGGCTGAACTCGGAACGGTTTACCGTTACGAAAAGAGCGGCGTGTTGCACGGCTTGCTTCGCGTCCGAGGGTTTACGCAGGATGACGCGCATATCTTCTGTACGCCTGAGTCAGTGGTCGAGGAAATACGTCGCACGGTGGAATTTGCGCTTCGTATTCTCCGCCGCTTCGGCTTTACCGAAATCGCAGCATTCTTGTCCACGCGGCCCGAAAAGGCCGTGGGCGAACCGGAACGCTGGGAGCAGGCCACGCACTCATTGGAAGCGGCTCTGGATGCCGAAGGCATTGCTTATGAGCGCGATGAAGGCGGCGGTGCTTTCTACGGACCGAAAATCGATCTCAAGATCAAGGATGCGATTGGGCGTCAATGGCAGTTGGGAACGATTCAGTTCGACTTTAATCTACCCGAGCGCTTTGATTTAACCTACGTCGGTTCGGATGGCAAGCAGCATCGTCCGTACATGGTGCATCGCGCACTTCTCGGTTCGATTGAGCGCTTCTTCGGAATCCTCATCGAACATTATGCCGGTGCTTTCCCCGTTTGGTTGGCTGCGGAACAGATTCGTCTGCTCCCGCTGACGGACGATCAATTGCCGTTTGCGGAGAAGCTTGCGGAGAGATTGCGGGGCGAGGATGCGCGAGTGTCCGTCGATTCCCACGCCGATAAATTGGGTGCCAAGATACGCCGGGCCCAAGGGGATAAGATTCCGTACATGCTTGTCATTGGAAAGCGTGAGGCGGAGTCCGAGACCGTTTCCGTGCGTTCCAGAACAGAAGGCGATAAGGGCGCGATGCCTATCGACGCCTTTATCGAAATGTATCGCGCGGCATTGAACGACTAAACCGCGCGTTCAGCAACAGTAAGACAAAACAAGGAGGTCCTCATCAGTCCACTAGAGAATTCGTCGTCGAACTATCCTGACCGAAATGCCAGGAGCAAGGGTTCGTTTACCAGAATCAATCAGAAGATCCGTGCCCCTGAGGTAAGATGCCTCAATGCGGACGGATCACAGGCAGGAGTCATCCCGCTCCACGCTGCACTTCGTTTGGCGGAAGAAGCTGGGCTCGACTTAGTCGAAGTTAATCCGAACTCCACGCCGCCTGTTTGCCGTGTTATGGACTACGGCAAATTCAAGTATGAAGAAGGCCAGCGCAAGAAGGTCGCCAGAAAAAGTCAGTCGCGGACGGTCACGAAGGAAGTTAAGTTCCACGCCAACGTGGATGTGAACGACTACCAAGTGAAGCTTCGTAACATTCGCGGTTTCTTGGCTGAAGGCAACAAGATCAAGTTGACCTTGCAGTTCCGCGGCCGCGAAAATGCGCACAAAGAGCTTGGTGAAGCGGTCATGAAGCAAGTTTGCGTAGATCTTGCCGATGTGGCAACGGTTGAGCAATCTCCTCGCCTCATGGGCCGTAGCATCACGGGCCTGTTGGGTCCGAAGTAAGAGAGAGTTGCGAGTTGAGAGTAGCGAGTTGTGAGTTGCGCAGAGAGAGTCGCTAGTCGCTAGTCGCTAGTCGCTAGTCGCTAGTTGCTAGTCGCTAGTTGCGAGCTTTCATAGACGCGGCGTTTTCGCCGCGTTTTGTTTGGTTCTGCCTCGGCGAGATAAGCCACAGGGGGGCATTGCGCACGCGCAATAACGATGTTCCCACGCGATAAGTTTGTAACCGTTCACGGGGGGGCATCCGGATTGCCGAAGTATAACGGTGATCCTTG
>CAZUAY010000108.1:0-12276 GCA_964618405.1 uncultured Lentisphaerales bacterium | reverse complement strand
CAAGGATCACCGTTATACTTCGGCAATCCGGATGCCCCCCCGTGAACGGTTACCTCAATCTTAATCCTTCTGAATCTTGGGTTCGCATTCTCACTGCATCATCCCATTCAAATACTTGATGATCTCGCGATATACAGGAGTCAACGGGGGCTTATGCTTGGCTAACAGCCCAGGGTTATCCTCTACCGACACGCGCCCATCGTAGCCAGCCGCCCGCAGCGCCTCGAAGAATGCTTTAAAATCATATCGGGTTCCGTCGCCAGTTGCCGGGATGGATGGCGTAGCCAGATGAATATGGCCCAACCGTGCTCCCGCATCGATCAGGTTTTCTAAGGGCTCCGCCTCGGCCTGCATGTGAAACAGATCGCCGAGAAGCTTGAGTCGCGGATGGTTCACCCGATCCACGAAAATCACACCTTGATCGACCCGATTGAAGAAGTTGCACGCAGGTTTGAACAAAGGCTCCATGACAATTGTGACCCCATAACGGTCACCGATTTCGGCGGCCATCCGCGCGACTTCTGTCAACTGCTCCCAGCCTGCTTCTTCCGAGAAGCCTTCCGGCAACCTGCGCGCCCCTCCGCTTCCGAATACCATAATCGATAGGCCAGCCTCTCCGGCCCGGCGCAAGACCTTGTCCATGTAGAGACGCACAGCGGTCATGTCTACATCCAAACCGGTTACCTTGAGCGTCCCCGGAAGAAAGCAATTGGCCGCTTCGACGGGCAATGGGGCGTTACGGATCCGAGCGGCAACTTCCGCGAAAGCTACATCACTCTCTACATTCATCAGAGCGCCCGCCGAGATTTCGGCAAACACAAACCCCGCCTCCGCCGCGTCATGAAGTCCTGCCAGTCCAGTACATATACCCAATTGCATCGTCATCTCCTTGTGACCCGTGTTAGTTAACCTACTTCATTCGTGATTTTTCCACAAAAAACAGGCGGTACGCCCATAAAGACGCACCGCCTGCATTATTTTGCTACGCTAGGTTTTATCCCAAGAGCGTGGCAAGGTCTTCGTCAGCCGTCGTGATCGGCGTCAGGTTGAATTTCTCAACCAGCACGCTGAGAACGGTCGGTGATACGAATGCGGGCAGTGTGGGCCCGATCCGGATGTTCTTGATGCCGAGCGAGAGGAGCGTCAGCAGGATGCAGACAGCCTTCTGCTCGTACCAAGAGAGCACGATCGACAGCGGCAGATCGTTGACACCGCAGTTGAACACCTTGCTCAGCGCGACAGCAACCTGAATGGCGGAGTACGCATCGTTGCACTGGCCCATGTCGAGAAGACGTGGGATACCACCGATATCGCCCAGTTCTTCTTGGAGCTTGTTGAAGCGGTATTTGCCGCAAGCAAGCGTGAGGATGATGGAGTCCTTCGGAGCCTTCTCAACGAACTCCGTGTAGTAATTGCGACCCGACTTAGCACCATCGCATCCACCCACGAGGAAGATGTGCTTGATCGCACCGGTCTTCACGGCATCAACGAGCTTGTCGGCAACCGACATCACCGCTTCGTGACCGAACCCAGTCATGAAGGTCTCCCAATGCTTCTCTTCCTGCCAGCCACCGAGCTTGATCGCATGCGCAATCATTTCGGAGAAGTCCTTATGACCGGTAGCATCACCCTTGACGTGCTTGGTGCCAGGCCAGCCGACTTCGGCCGTCGTGTAGATTTTGTCAACGTAGCTGGGCTTCGGCGGCATAATGCAATTGGTTGTGAAGAGCACGACGCCGGGCATATTGTCGAACTCTGTTTGCTGATTCTGCCAAGCGGTGCCGATGTTGCCCTTAAGCTGAGGATACTTCTTCAGCTCAGGATAGGCGTGAGCCGGAAGCATTTCGCCGTGGGTGTAGATATTGACGCCCTTGCCCTGAGTCTGCTCGAGGAGCATCTTGAGGTCGTAGAGGTCGTGGCCGGTTACAATGATGAAGGGGCCCTTCTCGTAGCCCGTCTTAACCTTGGTTGGAACTGGGTGGCCGTAAGTTCCGGTGTTCGCTGCGTCGAGCAGTTCCATGCACTTCAGATTGACCTGACCGAACTCCATGATGAGTCCAAGCCATTCCTCAACGCTATGATCGTCGCCGAGTGCCTTCATTCCCTTGGCAAACCAAGCGGATACATCGGGGTCGATCTTGCCTAAGACGCGAGCATGAGCGGCATACGCAGCCATACCACGGAGACCGAACAGGAGCGTCGAGCGCAGCGAAACCACGTCTTCATTTCCGTGGAACAAGTCTGCCGGATCAAACTCGGGGGCGCCACCGCATTTGGCTATCATTGCTTTAATACGGTCGACCATCGCCGTAATGGGGACCGGGTCGAAGTTGACATTGGTGACGCACATGAACAGCGCATCCATGAACAAGGTTTCGCATTCTGTACACGTGGGCTTTCCATCGAGTGCACGCCCGAGCGTAATCAATTGCGCGGTCACATCGTCCTGAAGGTTAGAAACCTCCGGTTTTTTTCCGCAAACGCCAACGCGTGTGCAGCCCGTGCCGGCTACTGTTTGCTCGCATTGAAAACAAAACATATCAGTCATCTATTTTTCTCCTAGTTTTTGGTTTATTGGGTCTTAATTTGAAATTAAATTTAAGAGCAGGCAGATCGGTCGAATCAGACAGATCGCTTAGCCTCGCTTCACGCTTCCAGAATGTTTCCATCCGTCGAAATCGTGACTACCTGCCATGGTATCATTTTACCACTGTTCATCAAAGCGTTTTTTACCGCCGTGACGATTCCGCCGCAGCAAGGAACCTCCATGCGTAACACCGTGACGTTCTTGATTTCGTTGGCCTGCAAAATCGCAGTTAGCTTCTCCGAGTAATCGCCAGAATCGAGCTTGGGACATCCAATGAGTGTCACCTTGTTGCGCATGAAGCGGCGGTGAATATCTGAATACGCGAATGCAGTACAATCAGCCGCAATCAGGAGTGAAGCATTGGACAAATAAGGTGCCGAGACAGGCACGAGCTTGATCTGAACAGGCCAACTGGTGAGGCTCGACTCGGGCTCTCCCGCTTGGCTGGTGGCCGCCACTGGCTTCGGTGCCTCTGTTGGGGCTTTTCGAGCGATCGACTTTGCCATCGTTCCCGGGCATCCACATGGGAGAGGTGCCGGAGGCGTCTGTGCTACTTTTTTTGCTTGTGCAGCCGCTGCCATGTTCGCGGCAACCGCGACTTCATCAAAGGCCTCCGAGTCGCGCTCCTCAATCTTAATCGCCCCGGTAGGACAGGCAGGGAGGCAATCGCCCAGGCCGTCGCAATAGCTTTCCGAGACGAGTACCGCCTTGCCGTCGACCATTGCCAGTGCACCTTCGTGACAGGCCGTGACGCAAATGCCACATCCGTTACAGAGTTCAGAGTCAATGGTTACAATGTTTCGCTTCATTCTGCTTTCCCTTTTATGTCATCAAAAAGTTTGCTCTTTTCGATTGATTTGACGATGTCGTCTAGTGTTGTGTTAGTAAAAATTTTAAGTAAACGCCGATTTTCATCGCAAAGCACCTTGCCGAACATGCACCCACTCCCCGAGCAAACGCTACTCTTCAAGAGACACCCGCTGTCTGCCGGAAAGGATCCCGTTGCTTCGCAAAGATCCATCATCGATATCGAGGAGATGGGTTTTGCAAGCTTCATCCCACCGGAGGGCCCACGCTCGGACAGCAGGATTCCTGCTCTCACAAGTTGCTGCGCCACCTTCGCCGTGTGATGGGGAGAAAAGCCAAGACTCTCGGAGATGGTCTTGACCGAACTGAACTCGCTTTCGGCAGCAGCGATCCACGCACAACTGTGCAATGCGATTGACGTCGCTTCCGAAATATTGATCAGTCCGTGCATGAAAAAAAGTCCTTGTTTTGCTTAATTCGGCATTACAGTACCGAAATGCCGAAACCATGTCAACACCGAAAATTAAAAAAAGACGGAATTCTCCGATTATCAGAGTCTTCCGTCTTTAAGGTGGTGCTCGGGGCGGGATTTGAACCCGCATAGTATTGCTACCGTTAGCACCTCAAGCTAGTGCGTCTGCCAATTTCGCCACCCGAGCAAATGTGAAACGAGTTGGAAATCTATCACGGTGACCTCGAAAGGTCAATAGGAATCCGCCTCTTTTGAAATCGCTTGAAATGGCACTCCCACGGGGAGTCGAACCCCGCTTTTAAGGATGAAAACCTCATGTCCTAACCGATAGACGATGGGAGTACTAACTTTCTCGCGTAAAACGTGTATGACATTAGCACAAATCGATGGGCCAAGGCAATCGTTTTTTTTAGGAAATGTAAAAACGCCGAATTGACGGAAGTTTTGACCGCCCCGCGACTTACGCGACCTCACGAGAATTACACGCGCACGGCCTTTTTATTTGGCTCTTTTTTAGACCCTCTCGGCGATAAAAAAAATATTTTGCTTGCATCCGTTCATCATGCTGTGGTATTCGTTCTAACTAATTCACGCAAAACCGGAAATCAAGCACTCAAACGGATCAATCAACCTAAATGACAGAGAGAGAAGCCTATATAGCACTTAACATGGTGCAAGGAATCGGAGCGATAACGGTCGCCAGCGGCACCGCGAAGTTCGGTTCGGCTCTCGCTTTCTTCTCTGCAGGTGCCGATAAGCTAGCTTCCTTAAGAGGATTGAGCCGCGAAACCGCAGATGAGCTGGCCAGAGCCTTTGCGACCGTGGACTGGCGGCGCGAAATGGAAAAGGCAAGCGAACACAGCGTCTCTTTCCTAACCCCTGTCGATTGCGGCTACCCTCCCCTTTTGAAAAACATCTATAATCCGCCCCTCGCGCTCTATGTAACGGGCTCGGCGGAATCCATGCTGTTTTCTGCCCTCGCTATTATCGGCACACGAGCGCCCACGACCTACGGCCGAGCCAATGCCAGAACCTTCTCCTACCGACTCGCACAAGCGGGCATGACCATCGTCTCCGGCCTTGCTCGCGGCATCGACACCGAAGCGCACGAGGGTGCGCTGCTCGCCAAAGGTAGAACCGTCGCCGTCGTCGGAAGTGCCCTCGACAAACTTTATCCCGCAGAAAACCGCGAATTGGCACGGCGCATTGTCAACAACGGCGGTGCCGTCATCTCCGAATACCCCTTCGGCCGCTCTGCTGATCGGCAAACCTTCCCCATGCGAAACCGGATCATATCGGGCCTCTCTGGGGCTATCCTTGTTGTTGAGGCGGGTACCGCGAGCGGTACCCTGATCACCACCGACCATGCCCTTGAACAAGGGCGATCCGTTATGGCTATACCCGGCCGAATCGACAACGCCAGCGCACAAGGCTGCCACAAACTCCTTAAAGACGGTGCCAGACTCGTCGAAACGCCGGAAGAGGTGCTCGACGAATTGCAGTCGCTACCTAGCCACGCCCCCGTATCCCGTGCGTCGGCAGTCACTCTGGATACCGCTCCCTCCAAGGTCCGGCCCAAACCCGTACTCGACGAAATCGAAACAAAAATTCTTTTACTCCTTCAAACAGAAGACATGACACCCGACTCGCTCGTCAACGCGAGCGGCCTGCCCCCCTCGCTCGTCAGCCCGCGGCTGATCAGCCTTGAGATGAAATGCCAGATCCAACGTCTGGATGGCAATGTCCTCCATGCAAGAAAATCTTAAACATTAGGAATAGAACACAATGAAAAAACTCGTTATCGTGGAATCGCCAGCGAAGGCTAAAACTATAGGCAAAATTGTCGGCGATAAGTATATAGTCAAAGCATCGGTGGGGCACGTACGCGACCTCCCGACTCACTCGCTGGGCATCAAAATTTCGAATAACGACACCCTCTTCGAGCCCGCCTACATCGTATCCGACGACAAGAAATCGGTTGTCGCAGATCTGATCAAAAGAGCGAAAGAGTGCGACGAAATCTACTTGGCCTCCGACCCGGATCGCGAAGGAGAAGCCATTGCATGGCACCTGAAGGCCATTATTGAGGGAAGCGTGAAAAAAGGCACAGAAAAAACCTTTCTTCGCGTGCAATATAACGAAATCACTCCAGCGGCTGTTCAAAAAGCTTTCGATAACCCAAGCGAACTCGACGTCCATCTCGTCGATGCCCAACAAGCCCGGCGCGTACTCGATAGGCTCGTCGGTTACAAAGTCAGCCCTTCCCTCTGGAAGCAAGTCGGCAAAGGCCTGAGCGCAGGGCGCGTTCAATCCGTCGGACTCCGTCTCATTTGCGAACGTGAGCAAGAAGTGACGGCGTTTATCCCAACCGCCTACTGGATTTTCGGTGCAGCTCTCCGGAAGCTCGTGGATCCCAAAACGCAATTTGGCGTCAAGTTGCGTCAAATCAACGGTGTCAAAGCCGATGTAAATGACGAAGTCCTAGCCGCAAAAGTAGAAGAAGCCCTCTCATGCAGCACCTTCACCGTTGCGGATCTCAGCACGCAGAAGAAAATCCGCAAACCGTACGCTCCCTTTATTACCAGTACCCTCCAACAAGCGGCATCGAACGCGCTCGGCTATTCCCCGAATACCACGATGTCGATTGCGCAGAAGCTGTATGAAGGTATCGAACTCAGCGGTGACGGACCCGTCGGCTTGATCACCTATATGCGTACGGACTCCTTTTCAGTTGCTGACGAAGCCAGACAGGCGTCTAAGGATTTCATCATTGGCAAATACGGAGAGGAATTCTTCCAAGCGAAGCCGCGCATGTATAAGAATAAGAATTCCGCCCAGGGAGCCCACGAAGCGATTCGGCCAACCGATCCCACACGGACGCCTGAAAGCCTCGCCAGCAAGCTCCGACCCCAGGAATTAAAGCTCTACGATCTGATTTGGAGACGTTTCATTGCGAGCCAAATGGCAGACTCCATTTCCAATCTTACCACAGCGAAAATCACCGCGGCACCGAGCAATGGATTCCATGAGATGATGCTCTCTGCCTCCGCCAGCGAGCTGGTCTTCACCGGCTTCCTTAACGTGATGGGCATCGTCACCCAGCCCGTTGACGAAAATGCAAAAGAAGGCGAAGACGACCTGCTCGAAGCGCTTCCTCCTCTCACCATCGGAGAAAAACTCGACCCGGTCAGCGTGTCCGGCGAACGCAAAGAAACGAAGCCTCCTGCACGGTACAATGAGGCATCCCTCGTCAAGGCCCTCGAAGCGAATGGCATCGGACGGCCTTCAACCTACGCCTCCATTCTTGCCACCCTCATCAACCGCAAGTACATCACGAAAGAGAAGCGAAACCTTGTTCCCACCGAGCTTGGCACCCAAGTCAACACATTCCTCGTCGCCAACTACAACGACCTTTTCAATGTGAGCTTCACGGCTGAAATGGAATCGCAGCTCGACGATGTGGAAAACCCTGAGTGCAAACTCGACTGGCAAGGCATGCTCGCTTCTTTCTATGAAAAGCTCAAAAACTGGATGATCGCTGCCAAGGCACCGGGAGCCGATCCTGACCTCGTGTCGGCGGTTCTTGACAAATTCCAAGAGGTCAAAGAGTGGGCTCCGCCAGCAAAATCTGGGAAACGAATTTTTAGCGATGAAAAATTCGTCAATGAACTCCGCGACACGTTCTTAGGAAAAACACCCAAGAAAAAATCGAAGAAAAAGGACGTTGAAGAAACGGAAGAAGTCGACAAGGCGACTCGAGAAGCAGAAGAAGATTCTGCTCCCGCGCAAGGTGGGGAAATTTCCCAAAACCAATTGCGAGCACTCCTTAATATCTTGACCCGTTATCGTCCGCAGCTTAACGATTTCGAGGGTTTCCTTTCCTCAATCGGGCAGCTCGAATTGCTGGAAGACGAGAAACTCATGCCACCCCGCGAGAGCACACTCAAGGTTTTTGAACTGCTCGATCAGGCTGGCGTAAACGAGGGCTCGATGAAGTTTTATACTTCGCTGCACGATCAAGTCAAGCGCGGCAAACGACTCTCCGAGAAACAGCGCCACTATCTCGACAAGATTTTCCTAGACACGCGCGAAACGGTTCCCGGTTTTTCAAAGGAGCTTTGCGAAAGCCTCGAGGTCGTCTATGGCGAGCCTGTCGTGCAGAACACCGCCGAAACCGAGGATATCCTCGCAGGACTTGCAACGGTCACCACATGGAAAGAACCCGTGAAGAAGGGTCGCAGAGTGTATGACGATTCAGAATTTTTCAAATCGGTTGCCACGCAATTTTCTGTTAAAAAACACTTATCGGAAGCCCAGATGAAGGTGCTCGAGAGAATGTTCCTTCGCTATAAGGATCAAATCCCAAATGCCGAGGCAATCATTAGCAAACACAACATCAAGCTTCCAACAAAAACTTCTCGGAAATCCGTTGAGTAACGTCAATGCGGAGTAAAAATGAAATCTAAAAAAATATTCAGCTCATGGATTGTTCCCGGGCTAGCCGGAATAATCGCCGCCTCTTTCCTCTCCTCATTCTGGCACGAATCAGCGGCTTCAATCGGCTCCAGCAGAGATGACTTCTCTTCCGCCATCGCACAAAACGACGGTGGAGGCAGTGTTCCCTTCGAGTCAGAATTTGAGGCCGCCAATGCAGATAAATCCTCGACGCCAGGGCTCGAGATGTACGCCGACATCGCTAAATTGCTGTGCGAACACATGCCGGATGTACACTTGCTGCACAAGGCTTTTGACGAGGCCATGTCGACATCCGCTTGGACGAATTACCTCAATTCGCTCGACTACCAGCACGTCTTCTTTGTGCAGTCGGACATTGATGAATTCGAAGCGTTTAAAACACAACTTCCGCGTGAAATGAAAGCGGGCGATCTGACATTCCCCAAGACGGTTTTCAACCGTTTGCGCGATCGTGTTCGGGATCGCGTCGACTTTGTTGAAAACAACGTCACCAACGAGGTTGACTTCACCACAGACAGGACCTACCAGTGGAAACGCGATGACTTGCCCTGGCCTGCGGACCGTGCGGAACAAGACGAACTGTGGCGGAGCATGATCGACAACTCACTCATTTCTTCGATGGTTTCGACGACACTCGCTAACGAGAAGAACGAGGCAAAGAAAGATGAGCTCCGGCTTGAAATCGCCGCCTACATGCAAAGCGGAACCGACACCACCAACGCCCCTGTCGAAGCAGAACTTACGGAGGAACTCGAGCGTTTTGATGCAGCAGTTTCGGCGCTCCCTACCCTACCAACCAACGCCATCCTTCGTGCAGAGTTCTGCAAGATTCTGGTACCCTCGTGGCAGAGTCCTGACGCTCCCACCAACGCGGTGACTGAAGCTATCACCAACAACGATTCCGACCTTGTTGTAACAGAAGAAACGTCGACCAAACCAGTTGTTTCTACTTCCGATAAACTTGATTCCCTCGTCAACCACTACCTCACGGCCACTACCGGCATGAAGACCCAGGAGCAAGCCCTCGCTGAGGCCGCAGAGAAGACAATAAAAAGCTACCGCCAATATTTAAATATTCTCACGGATAGCGATGAGGAGTTCTACCTCAGCAAATTCTTCAACGCCATGACGACGGCCTACGATCCACACTCCAGCTACCTCTCGCCAACGGCACAGGAGGACTTCGGGATCGACATGCAGCTTTCCCTTCAGGGCATCGGTGCCCAGCTTCAGACCGAAGACGGTGCGGCGAAAATTGCCGAAATCATTCCGGGTAGCCCTGCCGAAAGGGATCTTTCGGAAACGCGATTGGTGCCTGGCGACAAGATCATCGGCGTTGCACAAGCCGACGAAGAGTTCGTGGACATACGCCACTGGCCCCTCTACAAGGCCGTTCGGTTGATCCGTGGCCCCAAGGACAGCGTTGTCAGGCTCCAAGTTATCCCCGCAAATGACGCGAATTCCATCAAAATCGTGACGCTGGTCCGAGATGAGATTAAACTAGAAGAGCAAGCCGCCTCGTCAAGATTAGAAGAGGTCGTCGATGCGACTGGCGTCCCGCGTAAGCTTGGCTATATCAAACTCCCCACCTTCTATTCGAGCATGAAACTCGGGGCCAATTCTGATGCAACCCCACGTAGTGCAACAATCGATGTCGCACGCTTGATTGCAGACCTGAACACAGAAAACGTGGAGGGCCTTATCCTTGACCTGCGCGGCAACGGAGGTGGCTCCCTACCTGAAGCGATCTATCTCACCGGTCTGTTCATCAGGACAGGCCCCGTCGTTCAGGTTAAGGAATCGCGTCGCACCATCACGCTTCCCGACAATGATCCAGCTATCGCCTTCACAAAACCGATGATTGTCATGATTGATCGGCTCAGTGCCTCGGCATCCGAAATTGTTGCGGGAGCACTGCAGGACTATGCCCGCGCCATCGTCGTGGGCGACTCTCACACCCATGGCAAGGGAACGGTGCAAACGCTGATCCCTGTTCGGAACGGCGACTACGGATCCCTCAAGGCCACGACCGCTTCCTTTTACAGAATAACGGGAAGTTCCACTCAGATTCGTGGTGTTTCCGCCGACATCCGATTGCCGTCTATCTTTGAGCACTACAGCCAATTAGGAGAAGATAAACTCCCGAATGCGATTCCCTGGTCGCGCACAGGGCCGGCACGATACAAACGAGTCGATTCTCTCGATGAGACGATCAGCCAGCTTGCCGAAAATTCGGAGAAACGTCTCGAGGCAAACGAAAAATGGAAGAACCATGTCAAGCTTCTTGACCGCTTCGCCTGCATTACCACCAACACCGTCGTCTCGCTGAACTTTGAGACCCGAATGGAGCGAGCAAAAGAAGACGAAAAACTCCAACGAGAAATATCAGTTGATAATGCTTTGGCAGGTGTTGACGCGGGAATGGAAGGAAGTCTCGCTCCAATTGAGGGCGAAAAGCCTAAAAGCGAAAGCAAGAAGGAACGTGAAGATCGGTTTCGAAAGCACGATATCGTACTGGACGAAACCCTCAATGTCCTCACTGACCTCATCGACAACCATGGGGGGCCGCGGAATCTCAATGACGACTCCATGCCCTACGACTTCCTCAATACATTCTTTCGGTGATTCGTCGCGAGTCGCGAGTGGCGAGTCGCTAGGATGCTCCGCAAGCATAAATAGACAGAATAGGAAACCTCGACGTAATCGACGAAATCGACCCCGCGAAAACGACTCACGACTCGCAACTTGTAACGCCCTACTCGCAACTCGCAACTCACAACTCACGACCCGCAACTCACGACTCGCAACTCGCAACTCGCAACTCACGACTCGCAACTTCTTCATGTCTTTTCTTCATTTCATTGCTGGCGACACGCTGACAGGCCTATTCGTGCGCCACATGAAAACAGAGCGAAACGACTCGGAGAACACCGTGCTCGGCTATGTCCGTGACATCGGGCAATTCGCCCAGTTTGCATTTGGTGAAGAAGCCAAGCCCTCGTTCGACTGGACAAGCATTACCCGAAACACGGGACGTGCCTTCCTCGCTGGGCTATCGCGCGCAGAAGCAGAACCCGCAACGGTACGTCGCAAACTGTCGGCCATGCGGACATTTTTCAAGTTTCTCATTCGCGAAGGCTTTATAAAAGAGAACCCCTTTGCAGGTCTTCGAGGACCCCGGATGCGCCGCGACCTTCCGGATGTGCTCACGGTAAACGAGATCACGGATCTTCTTGAACGCAACACGCCAGCAGAGTTTGAACGCGAAGCAACGAGTGACAAGGAGCTGGAAACACGTTACCTTGATTTGCGAAACGCAGCAATACTCGAACTTCTCTACAGCACAGGCGCACGTGTCGGGGAAGCCGCAGAACTCAGCCTGGAGGACATCGATTTCTCTCAAGCCTGCATCAAAGTTTTCGGCAAGGGCCGCAAGGAACGAATTTGCCCGCTGGGACGCCCCGCAATCAAGGCACTCAACAGAATGTTGGAGGCGGCGCGGCGCGTCTGGGGCACCGTATCAACTGCGCCACAAGAACCTCTTTTTCGAAACTGGAAAGGGACACGCCTGACGACACGTTCGATCGAACGCCTGATGAAGAAATGCCTGACAACAGCAGGAATCCCCGGCAATTACTCTCCCCACGCCTTACGACATTCCTTCGCGACGCACCTGCTTGATGCAGGAGCCGATTTGCGCGCCGTCCAAGAGCTTCTCGGCCACGAAAGCCTCTCCACCACTCAGATTTACACCCACGTCTCTGTCGACCACCTCCGTCGTGTCTACCACACCTCGCATCCCCGAGCGTAGTGCTCTGATTCGGTATTGATAACTCAGATGGAATCTAGCAAAGGTGTATGTGCACAGGTAAGATGCAGGATGCTCCCAGTGTAGATGGCATCCTTCTTAAACCGCGTTATGTTGCGTACTTAA
>CAZUAY010000107.1:0-12367 GCA_964618405.1 uncultured Lentisphaerales bacterium | reverse complement strand
ACAACCAACGGGCGGCACCGCTTTTTGTCTTAAAAACAGAGCCACTATACACCCATCTGTTTCGCGAGTAAACACCTCGAATTATAAAAGCACTAATCAATTACATTTTACAACCTGTTTTTTCTTGATTTGTAGACACAAGTGCGCTAAGGTTTGTGATTCCTTAGGCGTATGATGAAAATTATCACCGAAAGAGGTTTTTGTGAAGTACAGTAGCCGTGAGCTCAAATTGTTTAATCTTTTTGCCCTGTTCCTGTTTGGTCTTGGTGGGGTATTTTTTACTGTGGGCATCACGCAGCTTGCGTTGCAGCCGAAGAACGAATATATCGTTTCGAAGAGCCTCATGAACGCTGACCCCAAGGGGAAAGGCGCGGTGACGAATGCGCCAGCAGTTCATCAAAAAAACACGAACGCCGACGATCTCATCACGATGGAAGGGATGAACCTCAGTGCGGTGAGCAATGGGCTTATTGGTGCCGTATTTATGGTGCTGAGCTTCTTGCTTAACAGCGTTCTGCTACGGGTGATGCGACAGGACGGCAAGGATTTCAAAGCGAAGCATCATCGAAAAAAGGGATGAACTTTGAAAGAGATGGAATATCCAATAGCCAACAAGGAATGTCCAACGGTCAAAGGATTGAACGCTCGTTAAACGCACGATATTAACGCAAGATCATGACGGGTCTGATCTGAGTTTTTCTATGCCTCAGCTTACTCGCCCTTTTGGAGAACGAAGACGTGCTTGGTGCCGGTGGTGCCTCCATCAAAACCTCCGATAATCACCGGCGTGTTACCTTTGAGTGTGACGGTTGTGGAGATGAGTAGCTTGTTTTTTTTCAAAATGGTGACGCCCACGGAATCTTCAGTGCTTTTGCAGATCAAGCTGTAGCCGACTCTAAAGGAAAGTGTTGCGTTTGCTGGCAAGACGCATGCTTTCTGCTCGACAAGCTCGCAGCCCGCGTAAGGAAGATTGCGCTGGATGATGGCTGCCACGTTCTCAAGCCCTGGTGTGATGGTGCCGTTACTCGTCAATTTAACTAACTTCGCATTGAGCATGGCAGGTCCTGCCTGCGAGGACGCTGCGACAAAGAGCAGGGTGGCGACGACAAATTTAAATAGTTTGTTTTTCATGATTCTTCCTCCTCTGTCATGACCCAGAGAATGGTCGCATCCGTTGCTGAATCTGTAATAACCACAGCGCCGTTGTTCTGAAAGCCAGCACCGAGGCTGAAACTATCCAGTGCGCGGTAAGGCTCGTGGTGGCTCTGGAGTGAGAGGTAGATTGTTGCGCATGCGGCGATGGATGCTGCTGACGCGAGGGCAGGGTAGAACCGAGCCAACCAAGTCTGGCGCTTGGGTATGAAAATAGCTTGGGTCTCATCCACAGCTTCTGAAGCTTTGCTTGTGAAATCAGCCCAAAAAACCTCCGCCGGCCTGAGGGGAATGGCCGTCGCATTTTTGCGGAGTAGGGTTTTGATTTCTTCGTGTTTCATGGCTAAAATAAATCCTCTTTGTACTGCGTGAGCACTTTTTCTAGTTTTTTCTTGGCGTGATGGAGTCTCGACATAACGGTTCCGATTGAGATTCCGAGTGTTTCAGCAATTTCAGAATACTGGAAGTCTTGATAGTAGTAGAGCACCAGCACCGACCGATGTGTCTCGGGTATTTGTTCAAGAGCCTTCTCTACAAGTCGACTCCTTTCTTCGTTTTCTAAGGTTTTTGAGGGGGTTGGTGTTGTGGCGTCTTCTAAGCGGCCAATCGCCACCACGGACTCTTCATCATCTGTTGAAACTTCGTTTCGGGATTTTTCCTTTCGTAATTCATCGAGTGCTGCGTATCGAGCGATGCTGAAAAGCCACGTCTTGTAAGAAGACTTTCCGCTGAAAGATTTTAGTGCTCGCCACGCATTGAGTGTGGCCTTCATAAAAACATCTTCTGCTAAACTCTCCCCTACGAGCCTCGCCAGAAACTCGCAGGCATTGCCTCGGTACGGTTCCGTGAGTTCTGCGAAAGCTTCGAAGTCACCTTCTTGCGCTTTCTGCAGAAGCTCGCGGTCTGATACGTTAATCTTCATTTATTAGACGGGCCAACGGGGTGATTTATTCACAAAAGGTCTGGAATAATCGTTTCGGTTTTATCCGAGTATCGCATCAATGGCATCGGGAAGCGATTTAAAGACGGACATGCCGTTCTTTTGTGCAAACTGCAACGCATCGGCACGCGGCTCTCCTTCGCCTTTGCCAACGAGGATGGAGCGAATGCCTGCGTTGAGCCCGCATTCCAGATCAGAAATCTTGTCGCCGATGATGCAACAGGCTTCCACATCAAGATCATCTTGCTCAATTCTCTCGAGAATATAGGCAGGCGATGGCTTGCGGTAGTGGGAGGGCTCGCCAGGCTTCTCGGGTGCAATGCAGATCCCCTCAAACCCAGGCTCCGGGAGTTCGAGCAACTCCAGTAAACGACGGTTGCACGCTTCTGCATCTTCGAGCGTATATAACCCGCGGCCAATGCCGCTTTGGTTGGTGAGCAAGTAGAGACGAAAACGTGTTGCAGCTTTGCGGAGTGCCTCTGCAACTCCAGGCAGCAGCCGAATTTGTTCTGGATGCCCCATATAGCCATCGTCGTAAACCATCGTGTCATCACGATCTAAAAATAAAGCATCTCGTATCATTTGGAAGCCTCTGCCGCATAACGGCGAATATCCTCGGGCGTGGCGGTTGCCGTTCCGAGTTTGCCAACAACAAATCCCGCCGCCGTGTTGGCAAAGCGCGCCGCATCGTAAAGCGACACGCCAGCGGCGGAGGCGAGGGTGAGCGCTGCGATGACTGTGTCACCGGCTCCGGAGACATCGAAGACTTCGCGAGCGACGGTAGGAATCTGTTCCGCCGGTTGACCGTTCGGGCTGATCAGCATTCCGTCAGAACCCATGGTTACCACGAGGTGTTCGGGCGCAAATTTTTCGCGGATGCGCCTAAACACTTCCTCGGCGGGAAAGCCCCCCGTGTCCTCTTCGATGCCCGCAAGCTTGAGGGCTTCGGCGCGATTGGGTGTCATGACGGAGAGATGGTGGTACTGGATGCCGGCACGCGGCTTGGGGTCAAGCGCGATGAAAAGCTTCGCAGGAGCGGCCTGCTGGATGGCCTTCACAGATTCGGTGGTGACGACGCCCTTGCCGTAGTCCGAGATAATGACGGCATCGGCATCCTTCATGGCGTCCGCAAGCGTCGTGGTGATTTCGTGAAGACCCAAGGCAAACGTTTCGGGTGCGGCTTCGCGATCGAGTCGACAGACTTGCTGGCGACGACAAATAATTCGTGTCTTGACAATGGTCTCGTGCGCAGAGCTGATGACGCCGGGCAGGATTTCAACGTTGCCCGCCTTGATGACGGAGGCGAGCTTGCGGCCATTGGCATCATCACCAATTCGCCCGAAAAGCTGAGCCGAGCCGCCTAGTGAGGCAATGTTGAGCGCCACGTTAGCGGCACCACCAGCCGTATACGTTTCGTCGGCAACTTTGACAATGGGAACAGGGGCTTCGGGCGAGAGGCGAGAAGCATCGCCCCAAATGTAGTTGTCGAGCATCAGATCGCCGATAACTACGATGCGCTTGCCTTTGATGGCTGCGAGGATCACGTCGAGTTTTTCAGGTCTTTGTATCATGAATAAAAATGGGGGTAGTTGTCGCTGGGTAATATTCATAACATTCTACTTGAAGGCGTTAGTGCACGCAAGGGAGATTTCCGGAGAGTTGCGAGTAGCGAGTGGGCAGAGACCAGTGACCTTCAACCAGAGACTGATTGAAGGGAGAGAGTAAAAGCAGATACCATTTGTCCGCTCGCCACTCGCTACTTCTTTTGCCACTCACAACTCGCCATTCGCTACTTCTCTCTTTTGACGATCGCGATGGCCTTTTCAATGAGGGTGTTGTCCATACTGTGGACTTCTTTGGCGCTGCCGATGGCGGTCGGGAGCGTAATGCAGAGGCGGCCGCCGAGGTGCTCGCGGAAATCGCTGATGCCGCGCAAGAGCTCGAGTTCGCCATCAGGACGCCTCATTTCGAGTTCAGGGCGATAGCAGGGCAATCCGAGCCTACGGATGAGTGCGAGTATCCTGTCGCAATCCGCTTGCGGCAGAAGGCCGGCGAGGGTTGCGTAAACGGTGTCGACTGCCATGCCGATGGCGACGCCTTGTCCGTGATGGATGGCATGTCCCGACATGATTTCGAGTCGATGGCCGATCCAGTGGCCGAAGTCAAGCGGACGCGCAGAGCCGAATTCGAACGGGTCGCCTCCCGTGCAGATTTGGCGCAAATGGATCGCCGCGGATTCTTCGATGGCACGACGCAGTGCGACGGGTTCACCCTCGACGAGTGCATCGGCATCTTGCTCCAGTTGTGCAAAGAAATCGGCATTGCGGATAATAGCGACTTTCACGGCTTCTGCAATGCCGCCCATTCGTTCGGATTGCGGTAGCGAGGTCAAGAGCGACAGGTCGTTGATGACAGCGAAAGGCGGGGCAAAGGTGCCAATGAAATTCTTCTGTCCGTGATGGTCGACGCCGTTCTTAACGCCGATACCCGCATCAGCTTGTCCAAGAACTGTGGAGGGCATCCGAATGAGGCGAAGGCCGCGATGGAGCAGCGCTGTGGCGAGTCCGACGGCGTCCAGCAAGCTACCGCCGCCGATGGCGAGGACGAAGCTCTGGCGGTCCATGTGAAGGTTGCCGAGCGTGAAGATGATGTTCTTGAGGATTGCGTTGTCGTTCTTGACTGCGAATCCGCCGGGAAGGCGCATGGGCTCTGTGGCAAGTTCGATGAACTCGGCATGGGCGTGTGCGTAGTCACGGATTGAGGCTTCGAGTTCTGGCTTTGCTTCGGCGAGTCCAGCATCGATGAAGACAACGACACGCTGGCGACGTTTTTCGCCGAGCTTGTCGACAATGCGGCAGAGTAAGTCGGAATCAAGTGCAAAGGCATTTTCCGTGAAAACGACAGGGAAGTCGAAGCGGACAGTGAACTGGTTATCGATGACGGTGTCTTGTTTCATAATAATTCAAAGCCGTTTTGAGATTGCCGAAGCAATGGAAAGGAGGGTCGGATCTGCGCCGAGATCAGACAAAGGTACGGAGGAGGCAAAGGCGATGTCGCAGCGGCGTCCGTGCGTACCGCGAATGCGGCTGGCATCGAGACTGACGGTCGGCGGAAAATAGGATCCAAAGAAAAGCTCGCAGGGGTCGTAGCCTGGTTTTGAATGAATGTCGATGTGCGTGGCATAGTCTGGTGCCTCGCGCCGATCGATCCACCAAGGATACGCGCACCAAGAGCCTTTGCGCGCCGTGAGGAGGATTTCGCCTGCTGAGGCGTGACCCCAGTCGCAGTCGGGTGTTTTGAGTTCGACCGATTCGTATTCTCCAGTGGAAGTGAAGAGTTCGCTAACACCGGTGATGTCCGCTGCGTCTCGCACATACACGTGCGCGACTTCGTGGTCAGCCATGGCAAAAGCGCGGGATGAATAAATGTCGGGATAGGCCATACTACGGACGCTGCGCGTGTTGAAAAAGCCAGCGTTTCGGAGCGTGATATTTGGAAATGCAGGCGCTTGCGTAACGGCGCCGATGGCGTAGTCCCCAAACACGAGCATTTGACGGTTTTGCTTTTCTGCTAAGGCCGCAAGCTGCTGAAGCTGTTGCTCCAGCAGGATGAAGGAGCGGCCGCAGCGTTTGTCCTCTGGACCGAAGCGCTGAAGATCGTAGTCGAGCGTTGGCAGGTAGAGAAAGGCGATATCTGGGGAAACATTTTCGAGTGCAGCCGCTGTGCTTTTGACAATGGTGTTCCCAACCTTAGGCGAAGACAGGGGTCCCCAGTAGCGGTGTAAAGGGAACGCTCCGCATGCGCGGCCGAGTCGCTTGCCAAGCGCGTCGGGTTTCGTATAGTTCTCCATGATCATCCCGCCTTCGTGCTTGTGTATCGGGGCGGGGGAGACGATGAAATCGGCGACTTCGCCGAGGCTCTGCTGCCAGAAAAATAGGCCGACGGAACGGCCCGCCAGTCGGGCCTCATCCCAAATGCGCGAACCTTCGACCAAGCCGGCTGACTGCTCCCAGAACGCAGCCTTACGCAAGTTTCTGCTGAACACGCCATTCGAGGTCATGCCATGCAATGTTGGCAAAGAAGCTGTCCGAAAGCTTGCTTGGACGGTGCAGGTGACGGCAGGGAAAACGCTCGCGGCGGGCTTGAATTCAAGCCCAGCCATACGTTGCAGGGAACGGCTGGAGATATCCTGCCATCCCAAGCCTGCAATCGATACGATTAACCATTTGTCTTCCATTGTTTTAAAGTCCCCTGTACATAGAATTAAACGACTTTGGATTGTAAACGGTTCGGTTGAAATTGTAAACAGATGTACACGGAGTTTTCGCTGGCTCGACTGCCTGACTTCATGACTTGCTGACTTCATGACGCCGTTTTCGCCTTTGGGCGCGCTGAGCCTGCGGCTTCTGCGCCGCTTCTGTCCGCCGGGCGTCACGAGGTCACGAGGTCACGAAGTCATCTCTCGACTTCCTGGCTTGCTGACTTCATGACGCCGTTTTCGCTTTTGGGAGCGCTGAGCCTGCGGCTTCTGCGCCGCTTCTGCCCGCCGGGCGTCACGGAGTCACGAGGTCACGGAGTCACCTCTCGGATCCCATGGCATTTGGGGTAGTTGCTGCAACCCCAGAACGGGCCTTTGGCGGAACGGCGCTTGATCATGTGGGCGTCGCAGTCGGGGCAAGTCGGGGCATCTGGGTCAGCGCGGGATTCTAGGCGTGCGGCAGTCATCTTCTCTCGGATACCGCCGGACGCCACGAAGTCGCTTTCCAGGCGTGTCAACTGTCGTCCGAGCAGGCCGGTTGCACGCTGAATCAGCAAGATCAATGCGTTGGCGGCGGTGATATCGTCGCTTTGTTCGAGCCAAGGATCGAATTTTTGTTTTTCTTTCAGGAGGAAAACCCAGTAGTCGTGCAATAAATCCTCGGTGTATTCGAATGCTTCGAAACGGATGGCCATGACCGCCTGATGGTTGGAGTCGTGGATACTCCAAGGGATGTTGCCGTTTTGTACGAGGTAGTCTTCGAAGTCACCCTGCAGCTCACTCAAGCTGGCCTAGGCGACGTCTGTCAGTTTGATCTCGGTTTCGGCAGAAGTTTTTGCACGCTCTGAAGCCTCGATAATATTCTGCTTGCCGGAACGGGAAGCCCCGATCATCTGACCGACTTGTTTGCCGAGCGGGTCTTCCTTCCAGGGAATGTAGCGCTTGCAAAAGTTGATGGTGCCCAAGTGGATAATGGCCGCAAAATTGAACGCATGTAGTTTACGGTAACCGCCGCTATGGTGGTAAATTTGACTCATGGTGTTGTGCTCCTTCCGGGTCTGAGGCAGAATGAAGTGTCACGACTTCCTGACTTGGCCTATCATGGCCTCGGTTGGTACTTCGCGTCAAGAAAATAGTGCGTGCCCCGTCTGTCCGCCGGGCGTCACGGGGTCATCTCTTGATTGCCTGACTTCATGACTTGCTGACTTCATGACGCCGTTTTCGCCTATGGGCGCGCTGAGCCTGCGGCTTCTGCGCCGCTTCTGTCCGCCGGGCGTCACGAGGTCACGAAGTCACGAGGTCTTCTCTTGAATCGCCGCCTGACTTCCTGACTTGCTGACTTCATGACGCCGTTTTCGCCTATGGGCGCGCTGAGCCAGCGGCTCCTGTGCTGCTTCTGCCTGCTGGGCGTCACGAGGTCACGAAGTCACGAAGTCTTCTCTCGAATCCCCGCCTGACTTCCTGACTTGCTGACTTCATGACGCCGGTTTCGCCTTTGGGAGCGCTGATCCTGCGGCTTCTGCGCCGCTTCTGCCTGCCGGGCGTCACGGAGTCATGAGGTCACGAAGTCTTCTCCCGAATCCCCGCCTGACTTCATGACGCCGGTTTCGCCTTTGGGAGCGCTGAGCCTGCGGCTTCTGCGCCCCTTCGACCCGACTCGAATCCTGTCGCGCGAAGTCTGTAGCTGGCTTCGGTGAAGCCGGAACGGTCCGCGATCACCGATCGCGGCTACAGGGCTCTTGCATCACCTAGATTCAGATCGAAAGGCTCCGGATCACCAGAGCCCTCGGGGCGTTTCAGGTCGGCTGAATTGATGTTCCTTACTTCTTCACAGGCAGGAATGCCTGTGTCACATCGTTACATGTCGTCACACTTTTTCGCTGCCTCCGAAAACGATGCATGGAGGCTGTCCGACATCGAGCTGTTTTGCGAGGAAATGGAATTGCACCCATCGGATTCAGTCTATTTGCACAGGCTTTGCATCTCCTCCATCTGTTTCCGAAACTCGGATTCATCGTATCCAGTCTTTTTGACCAGTTCCACTAGCTTCTTACCTAAGCCGTCAGTATCGAAATCAAGATCGGGCGTACATAAGCAGGTTTTTACTATTCCGCCGCAGTGTTTGATTAGGGTGAAGTCGAGACCTTGGGTATCCATGTCGCGATAGATCAACTGGACATTTCGTTCCTCATTGTGCGAAATTCTGTCAACGGCGAACATCATCAGGCGGGTTCCACTTGTGACGTTGAACAGCACGGGTGTTTGCGATTCTGCGGGTAACGTTTGGCAGATGATTCGCTCCGCCTCGGCGACATCGGCACTGGGAACGACATGCAGAACGATATCTACTTTTTTCAGAACGCCGAAATCCGTAAGTAGCGCCTTCATGACAAGAGCTGGTTTATAGGATTCTGTGTCATTGTGTGAATGCCAGAGGTGAAGTCGGTGGGGGTGCGTGAGCAGCACGGAAACAAGCCCGGGGGCGATCGAGCCGCCAACGAGGATGTGCATCTCGGCAATGTCTTTCGGCCACGCAATGCGTTCTCCTGGTCGGATTGAATATCCGGCCACATATCGAAAAGCCGCGTTCACGTTTTCGCAGTCGGTGTATCGGGGAGGCAGGCCGTCGTTCCAGGTGCCAAGGGCCTCTGTAAAATCCGCACTCCCGTGCGCAATGATCCATTCACGCGACTTGTTGTTTCTGCAGGTCATGAGTTTATTGCCGATGGCCACCGGCAATAGCCTTGTGCTACGATCGACATCGCCCGTGACGATAAAGTCCCGTGCCAGCCGCAGACGCGTCTGCTGATCCGCTTCTCCAGACGCAGCGAGTTCGGCGAGATGCGCCGCGGCGAGCCACGATCTGCCGACGATTTTCGTGTTTGGGGGTGAAACGATGTCTGCAATGAAGTGTTTGTTGGCGTTGAATCCGGCTAGCACTCCATCGCCGTCTAGTGCCGGCCCCATGAAGCGCTCCAGAATTAGGTCTTTCTTGCCTTTCCGCGCTAACACACACCAGATGCGCCCGATCAGCGGTCTACCTTGGGATGTGGCGATGGGAAACATGGCGCAAGAAATGGTGGCAGTCGCCAAACTCTCAAGAGAAAGACCCGTGTCGCGGAGTCCGAAAAATCGAAGCGTTCGTCCGACCTTCTCCAATGCCGTTAGATACGTTTTCAGAACGGCCTGCGCCGATGTTCCCGCGGGGGCGATCATATATTCCGCAACGAGGGAGTCTAGCAGGGCGTCTGTGGGATTCTTCGGGAGAGACTCTGCGGTTAGCGAGGTGGCTGAGGCGATTTCGCCAAACCATTCTCGGGCAATTTGTGTCAGACCTATCCCACCCGTGTTGTAGCATTCCAGTAGTTTGAAGTCTGCCATGCCGATCTTATTCCGTTGCTTCGCTGACTAGGAGCAGGGTCGGGGACGCAAGCTTTTCGCAAACGCCTTCGTCTTCAGTTCCTTGGAAGCAGGCAACATAGTCCTCTCCGCTTCGAACGATGATTCCAGTCGAGAGACGTTCCCCTGCGCCTGAATCGGCGAATGCGTAGACGGGCAAGCCCTCGGCGAGCTTCCCTTCAAACGTTTGAACAGGTCCGAGATTCCAATCAACCGACCATGCGCCATTATCCCCCTCGACGACCGTGGTGCGGGTGGCTTGAAGCGGAGTGCCAGCTTCAAGACCCTTCACGAGCAAACTGCAACGGATGTCACCGTCCGCAGCGGCGGCTAACAGGGGCTTGGGTGTATTCGCGAACCGGCGGGCGACCTCTACCGCGGTTTTAGAGCCGGTATCCAGCCAGGTGAGATGTCTGTCCATGAGGGCATGAAGGGGAGCGAGTTTAAGGAACTCTTCCTCTTGGTATTGACACCGTGCGTCCCCCATGTCGACTATGGCCAGGCCGATATCTTCGCGTTCGTCTGCCTGTGGATAATGGCCGACGATGCAAAGGGTATAGAGTTCCCGTGCCCGGTCTAGCTTTTCTTCAAGCAAAGCTCCCACAAGCCAGCTCTTGGCGATGGCATAGAGCGGGAACGGTTGTGCATTCCAGATCTGCAGAACGCGTAGCGTGCGGGCTTCGAGTCCGGTCAGCCATTCGGCATTCGTTGCTGGGAATGCATAAGGCGAAAACGGTGCAACCAATACGATACCCGTCGACACGTCCACATTAAAAATCACTACATAAACGAGCCGATCACCCACAACCCAGTCGTCTGCTAAAAGCCGGACATCGCCCGGCTTGACATCGCGGTCGAAGGCATCAGCAGGTTCCCAGGGTTGCTCACTAGAACCTGCAGCTTCTGCTCCTTGCGGTAACTCCGCTTCGCTCCTTCGCAACTGCAGATCCATTTCTCGCTCCCGATACCACATCCGGAGAAAGTTCTGACGCTTTTCCGACGCCTTAACGCTTGATTTATTCATGATCTTCATACTCCATTCCTGGGTTGCAAGACTCGATAACGTCTGGGTTCTTGCCTTCCGTTACTATTAAGGTTCTAATTTCTGAGTTTTCCACAGTATCGAGGAATTCTCTGGATTTTCTGGCAATTTTTTCGGCAAACATACACTTAACGAGCCAAATCTCGGCGGGAGTGTCGAGGATAGTCTCGAAGGGTATGTTGCGGTATGCGGCCTCAAGGGTCTTCGCGATATTGTAGAGCTGGCTTTTCTTTAACGCCAAGCCTGCAACGTCAGCAAGCTTCGCGAGAGAGACGCCATGGAGTAGCGTAACAACAACCGCCATTTTTTCACGTGAATCGATTATTTTAAAAAAGGACGCGATGGTCTCGGAGGCAAGCTCTTCCAAATAGGCTTCATCGGTACGGAGTACCGCTTCCGAAGGTTCAAATTCACAATGGCCACTTGCGGACTCCATCGCCCGAGCTTCCAGAGACTCTGTCCCGGGATTTGATCCGCTCGCACGGTAATCAACGTTTTCCTTATATTCAATGTGTTCCCGCTTCAAGTAACCGCGGGCGTTGACCTCATCGGAGCCCAAGGCCCCGATGACATAAGACCGAGCGACATCGTGGCTAAGGGTCAGCGAGACATTGGCTTCCAGCGCGTCCGCGTTGGGTTTTCCTCTAAGCTTTTGCTTGAAAGCTTTGCCATGCCGGTCGCGTGCTTCATCGAAGGCTTCAGCCAGCTTCGCCTGCTTTGCTACATCGCCTTCAGCGGCTTGCTGGAGTATTTGGAGTCTGAGGATGCCCGCTTCGTCTTTCTTTAAGGGTATGAGAAGCCATTTTTCGAACTCAAGCCATGCTTCCTGTTGCGTCTTGAAGTTCGTGAATAAATCATTGCGCCCGAGTTTGTACAGACCCGCTTTTAGAGTTCGGGAGGCAAACTCAGACATCTCGGCTTGGTATTCTGGTGCGCATTTTACGATTGTGCAGCGGTCAAGCCACTGAGCCCAGGCCGCAGCGGAGACATGGCACGACGTCTTGTCTTTCTTGGTCGTTAAGGGTTTCATTTGTTTGTCCTCCCAGCCCACTGTTCTGCTCCCGTTGCCATGAACGCTCGCATCGCCTGCATTTCGGCAGGAGCGAGAAAGCTTTTTCCCTCTGGGGGTCTGATCTTTCGGCCGAAATCGGCTGCCCGCTTCCAAAAAGAAAAGGGAATCTGCTGTGGCGGAATCCCGCCGAACCACGTAACGCGTGTTGGTTCCGTGAGACCAGTAACACGAACAGCCCGACGACCACGCTTCTCCGAGGTGCCGTGGAGCATGGGCACACTCGCGGTCGTGACCGAATTAGAAAGCACGGAACAGCCCGGATGACATCTTCGGTTGCTGTTGCGGTCGTACCTCACCTGCGACAGCACCTGTTGCCAGATGTCTTCCGGAACCATCCAGAGCGTTCCGAAGCCAATCATCGCCGTGATAAAGCCGACATTTCTGCCCAGTTCCGCCATCTCGAAAGTTGTGACGCTTTTTTCGTCTTGCATGACGTGAGACCTCTCTTTTGTTGTAACCGTTCACGGGGGGGCATCCGGATTGCCGAAGTATAACGGTGATCCT
>CAZUAY010000106.1:1648-12520 GCA_964618405.1 uncultured Lentisphaerales bacterium | reverse complement strand
TCATGAACATGAATCGCCGGAAAGACTAGCAGAACTTACGGGACGGACTACTAGCCACTAGCAACGAGCGACTGTAATCGGAAGATGGGGTTCGCCGGACGCTTGCCTTCCCGTTTTTAGCCTAAGAGCTTTCGAACCCCCAAGTAGGGATTCACCTTATCGTGTTTTGTAGCAGAAACCTTTATAGTTGAGGGCAGAAGCCGCAGCTGTGCTTTAAGGAAGGCACTGAAAACGTACTGCGGGTAAACAAGGAGCAATCATTATGGCTAAACATACAGCAACGACTATTCAAGAAGCACTCACCCTTCTCGACGAAGCAGCGCGCGAAAAGAAGGAAGACATTGGCGATCTCGTTTCGGGCAAATACGAAGCACTCAAAGAAGTGCTTGTGGGCGTAGAAGCGGACGTGGCTGAAAAAGCCAAACAGGGTGCAGAGCGACTTGGCGAGCTCAAAGATGCCGCCACAGAACGTGTGAAGGACGCGGCTCACCTCATCGACAAGAAAGTCCACCAAGATCCATGGATGACGCTGGGCTTGCCGATCCTCGGTGCGCTAGCCATCGGATTTTTGCTCGGACGAAAGGACTAATTGATATGCGCCGTTCTAAGCGAAAAAAAACACGCCATGTCCTCGGGTTGCTCCTGTTGCGTCTAATGCAACCCGAGCAACTCCGGGCGGTGCACATAGCTCGCATCAAGGCGGCGACATACTACGTCAAGGCCGTGCAGGGAGTCCGGAGTGGGCTTATCGGCTACTTAGGACTCTGCCTCTTGCGCTATGTGATGGGGTTCGGCTTTTTGTTGCTCCATCTTGGTCTGGCCCTCTACCTCCCGTGGACGGTAAAAGACAAAGGTCTCCTATTTCTTATTTTAGGAGGCAGCTACATGCTCATTACGGGCATTGTCTTCATGATCCTGCTCGCGCAACGTACCTGGATGAAAATCAGCTCTGCCGATGAAGCGGTAGATCGAGCCGTGCAAAACCGATCGATGTTTACGCATCATGATGACACGGCTGCGAGATGATCAATCACACTGAGAAAGGAATTTCAAATGAATGCACCCAAAACTACGGAGCGTGTTAACAAAAGTACCGCCCCGGCCAGCAATCGTGAGATTATGATTCAGACGGAATCGCGTATCCGTTATTACGCAAACCATGTCGATGAAATCGATGCACGCATTGGTGAGCTCGATGCAGAATGGGATACCGAACGCGTCTTGGAACTTAATGCAGCATCGCTAACACTTAGCGGCATTATCCTCGGCGTTATCGTTAGCAAGAAATACCTGCTTTTCTCTGCCGCCGTGATGATGTTCCTCTGTCAACATGCGGTTGAGGGTTGGTGTCCGCCACTGGCCGTGCTACGGCGATTGGGCGTGCGCACCCAGACCGAGATTGAATATGAGCGCTATGCGCTTAAAATGCTACGCGGCGATTTCCCAGGTGTTACAAACGCTAAAGCCAAAGTTGAAGCCGTTCTCGACGCCGTCTGCCCAGACGTACTCAAGTAAATCGACGGGAGCGCCAAAAACACCGTTTCTGGACCCAGCCAAAGGAAATAAGGAACACGCCATGGACATTATTAGAATACTGATTGCCATTTTCATCCCACCCCTTGGGGTTTTTTTGCAAGTAGGCGTCGGGAAGCATTTCTGGATTAATATTCTGCTCACCTTACTCGGGTATATCCCAGGTATCATTCATGCCTTGTGGGTCATCACAACGAAGTAAATACTCAGAACCTGAACCGATTTTTTTATGCGGCTTCGAACTTGCGAATCTTTCTGGCTTGTTAAAAACGGGCTTTTGTATAGTTATCCTTCGTTAGAAGAAAATTTAGACACCGAAATTGCCGTCATCGGGGGCGGCATTACCGGTGCACTGACTTGTCATACTTTGATGCAAAAAGGCTATAAAGTTGTGTTGCTCGACAAGAGGGACATTGCCATGGGTAGTTCCTCCGCGACAACCAGCATGCTGCAATATGAGATCGATGTGCCCCTCCACAAGCTGGCAGATATGATTGGCGAGGAGGGTGCGGTGCTTTGCTATAAGGCTGGCGTTGAGGCCATCAAAAAGCTGGGACAGTTGATTGCATCCGAAAAAATTAAGTGCGGGTTTGAGCAAAAAACTTCCCTGTACTTGGCCCACTCCCAAGAGGCAACGGAAGAACTCCAAAAGGAATTTGAAATCCGTCAAAAACACCGCCTTGGGGTCACGTGGCTGAACAGTGAGGAAGTTGAGAAAACGTATGGTCTGAGGTCATTTGGAGCCATCCTATCCGACTGCGGAGCCAGCGTAGATGCCTATAAATTAGCACACGAGCTCATCCATCTCAATGTCAAACGTGGAATGAAAGTATACGACCAAACGGTCATTAAACGCTTTAATCTTGATGCGGCAAGGCCTGTCCTTGAAATTAGAAACGGCAGCTCCGTTACCTGCAATAAAGTAATTTTTTGCACGGGTTTCGAAGCGACAGAGATGATCAAAGAGAAGATCGCTAACTTGTTTTATACTTATGCGTGCGCAAGTGAGCAAGCGATCGTTCTACCGCAGAAACTGAAGAAAGCACTAGTTTGGGATACGAATGACCCCTACCTGTATATGCGTTTAACAGACGATGGACGCTTGTTAGTTGGTGGCGCGGACTCTGCTTATAAACTGCCTTTTTTTCAAGATACCATCAAGGATCATAAGGCCGCCCATTTGATGAAGGAACTACAGCGTATGATGCCCAGTGTGCATTTTATCCAAGATTTTAACTGGGGTGGAACTTTCGGAGAGACGAAGGATGGGCTTCCTTATGTGGGCGTATCACCCGAGTTTGCCAACAGTCTCTTTGTGCTTGGGTTTGGCGGTAATGGAATCACATTCTCGGTTCAAGCCATGGAGATCATCACTGACATGCTCGAGAACAAGGTTCATCCTTTGGCAACTTATTATCGCTTTGGTCGTTAAGATTTACCGGAACGAATGGGCCCAAGCAAATCCCAGATCACGGGCATGAGGTAGTGTTCGGACAGAATCTTGAGGATGGCTGTGACTGGCACAGCTAAGAACACGCCGAGCACCCCAAAAAGGGCACCACCCGCCATTACCGCTGCGACAATGGTAACCGGATGTAACCGGACTCCCTGTGCGATCACCAATGGGCCCACAAAGGGTTCTACCACGCCCTCCACAGCCGCAAAGGTCAGTACAACGCCGACCGTAGAGAAAACCGCGTTTTCGGAGACCAACGCGATTAAGATTGACGGCACGAAGACCACGATGAAGCCAATGAAGGGAATAATATTGAGAACACCGGCTGCGATGCCGAGAATAAGCCAGTAGTTTATTCCCGACAGGAGCAGACCCAGCGTGGTTACGGCGCCTGAAACAAAGCAGACGATAAACCGACCGCGGAAAAATCCGGATACGGCTCCATTGATTTCATTTAGAACGTAACAGATTTCTGTTTCGTGCGAAAGCGGTACCCAGGCAGTCGCAGCACGCTCGATTTTCGGAAAATTAAGCATGAAAAAGAATGCATAAAAAAACACCAGAACGGTCTGCGTCAGATAGTTTGCAACAAGACTAGCACCCGAGAGGATAACAGCACTGGCTTGAAACAGCCACGTTGGTAGATTCTCGCGGAGGCCCTGCAAGTGGGTACGGGCTAATTGAGCTACACCCTCTTTGTCGTCCGGATTCCCGTCCCCGCTTTCGTCTCCACCATTCTTGCCGCTTTCCCCATCGCTCTCACTATTTTTGTCTTTTTGTGACAACGCTTTGGGTGTGGAATCCTTCTTTCCCCTGATTCGGCTCCACCAAGAGCGCGAGATGGGATGCGCGTTTTTGTTCGAATCCGTTTTTTGCTCATTCCCTATGATCGATTCCCATGTGATGTCATGTTCGAGCCCTTTTTGCTCAACAAACGCAAACAATTGGCTGCTCTGCTCAATCAGAACCGGGCCGAGCCTGAAACTGGCCGTGAAGAGTCCGACGATCAGCACAGCATAAACCGAGGTGACCGTCACAGATCGTCGTGCACGATGTCGATCAAACCATTTAAACACAGGTTCAAAAATATAGGCCACCAAAAGGGCAAGTCCGAGAGGTATGAACACACTGGAAAGGCGGACGACAAGCCCTAGCGCCACCAGCCCAATTAGCGTCAGCACGAGAATTTTCACTCTTTTTTTTATTTCATTCTGCATATGTGAAGTATTTTGCAGTACGAGGCGTGGGAACGCTATAGGGGAAGACCCGACTTGAGAGGGAGAAAATGCTTAGCAACGCGTTATCTGGAAAGGTTTCTGAGTTCTTTACCTCTCAATTTCCAACAGCCAACACTCAAATCCAATTTCCAAGTGGGGAACTTCAGTCAGGCCGTCTACGATCTTACGTTATTATCGTAGATTTCGCGAGCGGTCATTCATTTGGACATTGGACATTCCTTGTTGGCTATTGGATATTCCATCTCTTCCATAGTTTAACCCTTTTCGAATGGGGTTTAGGCAGCAATGGTGTGAGCGCTCCGACTAAGGCATCGCACCTGCAAAAATACGGCTTTTCTGGATATCGACAAAGGACTGAATGCCGATACAATAGACACAAATGAAAATTAAAACCCCTTGGATTATTTTAAAACAAACCGTTAAAAATTGGGTGCACCACAAAGCACCGCGATTGAGCGCGGCGTTGGCGTTTTTTGCCATGCTTTCGCTCTCGCCTTTACTCCTGATTGCGACATCGGTGGCTGGACTTTTTTTTGACACTGCCTTTGCTCGGAATCAACTGGTCGAACAAGTCCGTGGTTTAACCGGCAAAGAAGGTGCCGAAGTCATTAAACAGGTTCTGGAAAGTGCGCAATTCAGCTCTGAAAAATCCGCATGGGCCATGGCTGTGTCTGTAATCATCTTACTTCTGGGCGCAACGGCTGTATTCGGTGAGCTTCAATCAGCGCTCAACAAAATCTGGGGGATTACGCCTGAATCGCGAAAGCGAAATCCCGTGAAACACCTCTTGATGGTGAGGGGCCTATCGCTAGCCCTGATTCTAAGCCTCGGGTTTCTGCTCGTCGTCTCGCTGATCGCGAGCGCCGTGCTCGCGGGGTTGCAGCCCTACTTAGCAGGGCTTTGGCCGGGACTCGGAATTTTAGCCTCATTGGTTCACATCGTATTTAGTCTTGCATTGCTCGGCTCGCTCTTTGCAATGATGTACCGCTACCTGCCTGATACAAAGGTCGATGCGACCTGCGCTTGGGTCGGCGGGTTTACCACCGTTGGGCTCCTTACCATAGGAAAATGGGGTATCGGGATCTATCTCGGCAACAGTGCCGTTGGTTCAGCCTACGGGGCCGCAGCATCGCTGGTGATTTTCCTGCTGTGGATCTATTACACCATGCTACTCGTGCTTTTCGGTGCTGAGTTTACGCACGTCCTGTGCGAGCGGAAGAATGAAGACGCTTCAAAAATTAAGAATCAGTGATGACACTGCACGATCCTTCGTTTACAGACTAAAGCCCAGACGGTAGGCCTTTTTTTAAAACTAAGAATTTAAGTGTCCCTAAATCAGGTTAGAACCGATAGGGACGTAACACAAGAAGTGCTAAAATAATATGCAGATGCTCCGGTTGTGCCTACTGAAGGCACTGAAAATGTTGCCGCAGCAAAAAAAATAGGAGATCACAAATGAACTCAGATCGCATAAAAGGTAATTGGAAACAAGTGAAGGGCAAGATCAAGGAACAGTGGGGCAAATTGACGGATGATGACCTTGACGAGATTGATGGCCGGAAAGACCAACTGGTGGGTAAATTGCAGAAGCGTTATGGCTATGCCAAAGAGCAAGCAGAGAAAGAATCTGCGGACTTCGACAAAACGTGTGATTGCTAACCAGAAAATCCTAACTTGAACAACAACTAAAATCGGAGATTTAGAATGAAAATGGATAAAAAAGTTTTACTCTCAGTACTGGTTCTTGGCATCTGCACTGCGCGTGCAGAACCTGTGCATACCCTCAATCAGCAAGAACACCACATCGCGAGAGAGCACAAGCAAGTCGAGGATAGCTGGTGGGACAAGAGCGGTGACGCACTGAATGAACAGTGGGAATCGCTAAAGACGTATTGGTCTGATTTTTCCGAAGCGTCTGGAGATAAGTGGGACGATGCCAAGAAAGTGTTCGACGAGAAATACGATGCCTTCAAAGGCTCAATGACAGACATGTTCGAACGCTCGCAGCAAAAACGGTTTGTAGACGCTGCTGAAGCGCAACTCGACTCAGCAGAAAAACGAATCGACCGAATTGAAAATCGGCTCAAGGAAGCGTCTCAAGATGACGCCGCCGAACTGAAAACGGAACTTGCCTTGATGCGGAATCGGTACGAAGTCGCTGAGAAAAATCTCGAGCAACTCGAGGATGCCGATGAAGTGAAATGGCTATCACTTCGCGACAACTATAACGAGTCCATCGCCCCTCTCAACGACAGCCTCGCGAAGGCAGAACGCAAGTTAGGCTATTCGCGACAACACTTGAGCGACGATGTCGAGGAGACCGTCGATAAGCTAAATAATCGTATTGACAAGCTGGATGCGAAGCGCAAGTGGGCTGAAAGCGAGATTGACAAATTAAAGGCCAAACGCGATGAACTGAACAAGATGAACGAGCAAGTCGGTAATACGGACCGAGACGAACTTGAGAAGCTCGGACGAAAGATCGATGATAAGCGCAAAGAGATCTGTCATGATCTTGATACAATGCGTCAATAGCAATAAACAAAGGAAATAAAAAATGAACGAACACGCATTTCTGAAGCATCTTAAGGAAGACCATAAAAAACAGAAAAAATTGGGCGAACAACTCAAGGACGCAGAGGTAAACGAACGGGACTCGTTGCGGCAAGAATTTTATGAGGAACTCTATCCTCACGTTATGGGAGAGGAAGGTTCCATATTCCCACGTCTCATCAAATCGGACCGAGAAGAGGCCGTCGACGATGCGCGCGAATCGTTGCAAGAGCATCACGTCGCCAAACTGGTGCTACGCGAACTTATGGACTTGAAGGTCGATAGCCCAGAATTCAAAGCCAAAGCCGCTGTTCTCGATGAGCTCAACCGACACCACATAGAAGAGGAAGAAGGTGGGATCTTTGAGCATTTGAAAAAACTGTGCAATGACAAAGAATTGTCTTCGCTCTTTACCGACTATCAGAGAGTCGAGGAGAAGACAAAAGAAGAGGCAAAGGCGAAGTAGCCTCAAGACAGACTTCCGCTGGGGTGTAGGGCTTCGGAGGAAGCCCTACACCCTTACTGTTTTTGTAACCGTTCACGGGGTATAAGCGACCCCGTGAACGGTTACCTGTTTTTAGAGTTCAGCAATATCCGTCGTTCGAAAGGAAAGCGAAAATAGGAACCACCAACGCGAGTAATAAGCTCGACCAATGGCAGGGCCCAGTGTGACTGGGGGGAGCTCATGGTTAGGGTCGTAACCATGCACGGCTAGACTGCCGAGCGCCATTTGTTTTGTCTTCTTATAAAGCGCCAACTCTGGCATCACCAGTCCCCCCGTGAGCGGAACCTGCATGCTGGGAATGCCGATAAGGGAAGTCTTTTCGTCGAGCGAAAGTGCTGCAGAACGCGGTTCGAGAACGATACGCGCCTTTTCACGATCCTCAACTAGCTGAACTCCTGCCGCCATAAGGGCTTCACGCAGAATGCCCACGACATACTCCTTGTGATAAGACCCAAGGTACTGCGTGTCAACAAAAATTATTTTTCCCCGAAAAACGTTTAAATCAAGGCCCGTCATGGCTCGGGAAGCCGCCGTGCTGATGAGCATTTGTTCAACGGCTGTGTGCTCCGGTGACGTCACTTTTGAGGTCATACACCCCGTGTTCATCATCATCAGCATCAGCCCCAGACTTGCGGCCAACATCGTGCGTGCGTACAGCAAGATAATTCTCTCAACTTTCATAATTTTATCTCTCATCTCTTTAGGTTAACGGTTTGTTTGTTCTAAGCGAAAGCTCTATATTTCTGCCACTGACTTCAGTGTGAACAGGGTTTCTAACAAGGCTTTCGTTCTCGTTCTCTTCCGCGTCCTCCCCGAATTCTGCATCCTGCGAACTCGAGGACAACACCTGCTTCGCTAAACACGAGGTGTATTCAAAAAATTTGCTTCACCACTTTTTCGCTGTCGCGCGGCACAGCATAGCGAGTGGTTAACGACTGCCATCTTGAAAAACTGTATTATGCAACAATATCGCTATCTTTGCTATCCCCCATAGTCTGAGAAGCACTCGAGAAAAACCTGATGACGAATGTGCGAAACGGTGCGGACAACGTGGTGCTAAGACTTTTCGAAGTGCTGAATAAGTGGAATTGCCGATTTCGTTTCTTATCGGGGTTGGAGTATAGTTTATAAGTAACAGCACAGAAAGCACGATGAATCAAGAAAATTCAAAGAAAGTACAAAGATGATTGGGGACGGGCATTTCGAAGTACGAAGTGGTACGGAGATGAAAAGTAGAGGGAAGCGAAAGGTTGCGACGCATGAATACCCACAGTAAAGTATTGGCATTGATCAACCCTCAATCGGGTTCTAAAGACAGTGTTGCAGATGCCATCGTCGGCATTCGCGAGGCATGGGAAGGGCCGGACACCGATCTTAAGTTTCAATTCACAACGAGCCGTGAGGATGGCCATAGCAAGGCCAAAGCGGCCGTCGAAGATGGGGTTGATACCGTGATTGTCGTTGGCGGAGATGGCACCATCAACGCCATCGGAACCGCCTTGATCGGCACACCGGCGCGACTCTGCGTAATCCCCACAGGGAGCGGCAATGGTTTTGCACGCCATTTTGACATTCCACTCAACTCTCGTGAAGCGGCCTTAGAGCTGCGCCAGGGAAAGGTACAGCGCATTGATGTCGGGAAAGTAAACAACGTCCCCTTCCTGGTGACGATGAGTTGCGCGTGGGAAGTCGACATCACAAAGCACTTCGAGGCCCTGCCGATGCGCGGAATCCTCCCCTACGTTCTCTCCGCAGTTTATGGTGTTTTCACTTACGTGCCGCAACCGTTTCAACTCACGGTGGATGACGAACCGGCGGTTACGTTCGAGAACCCCATGCTGTGCACCGTGGCGAATCTCACGCAATATGGCGGTGGATTCAGGATTGCGCCAGCAGCGGCGCCGGATGATGGCCTGCTGGAACTGGTCGTCATGGAACGTTCTGGGCTTGCCGCTTTATTAAATCAATTGCCGAGTTTGCTCGCTGACGACTCTGAAGTTATTCCCGACTTAAAAACACGGTCATTTCGTACGCTTCGAATCGAACGTGAACAGCCCTCTGCTATTCAAATCGATGGCGAACTAGAAGAAGCAGAGGCCGTACTATCTGTTGAGATTATTCCGAATGCCCTGAATGTGGTGGTGCCCCAATCCGTACCGGCCACGACCCAACACGTGGAGTAAGGTTGCATTTTTATCGAACGCCAAGCATCGAAAGGAAAATACGCTTATGTTATTGAAAAAGATCAAGTCCGAAGGTATTGCCCATCTCTCGTATATCCTAATCGACGAGGCTGAGGCCATCGTGATCGACCCTCGTCGGGATTGTGATGTCTATGTGGACGTTGCTGCTGCGGAAGGTGCACGTATTCAGCATATCTTCGAAACCCATCGCAATGAGGACTACGTCGTCGGATCGCTCGACCTCGCGCGGCGTACGGGAGCGACCATTCACCACGGCAGCGCCCTCGATTTTGCTTATGGCGAACCGGTCGCTGACGGGGATACGTTCGATGTTGGAACGCTCAAATTACGCGTCCTCGAAACACCGGGCCACACGTTGGAAAGCATCTCCTTGGTCATTGTGGATCCTACATACGGAGACACCCCAGTCGGTGTCTTTACAGGCGATGCCCTTTTTGTGGGTGACGTCGGACGGACGGATTTTTATCCAGATCGAGCCCGGGAAGTCGCAGGGATGCTTTATGACAGTATTTTTAAAAAACTCCTGCCGCTCGGCGATCAAACCATTCTCTATCCGGCGCACGGTGCTGGCTCTGTCTGTGGCGATAGCATGGCCTCACGCGAGTTCTCGACCCTTGGGCATGAACGCTTGCATAATCCCGTCCTTCAATACACCGAGCGTGAAGACTTCATCGACTACAAGGTGGCAGAGCAGCATTACCAGCCGAGCTATTTTCGGCGCATGGAGGACTACAACCAAAATGGTGCGCCCCCCCTGCCTGCACTGCCGATCGCACCGCCGTTAGACGCTGACGCAGTGGCCGAGGCTCGTGACGGCGGTGCGTTGCTGGTCGATCTGCGTAGTCCCGAGGCCATCGCGGGGGCATTTATTCCCGGCAGTCTGGCGATTCCGCTCGACATGCTGACCGCCTATGCAGGTTACCTAATCGACTACGAAGCTGACTTGATATTCATATCCGAAGAAATCTCCGACATCCCCGTTGCCGTGCGCGATCTCGTTCGGATGGGGTATGCTCGTTTTGTCGGCTATCTCAAAGGTGGACTTCATGAGTGGGAAGTGAGCGGACGTCAATACGAACAAATCTCTGCTGTTCATGCCAGCTTCCTCGAAAAATTAATCACACAGAACGAGAATTTTACACTGCTCGATGTTCGTAAAATTACGGAGTTCGAAGAGAAACGCCTTGCGAATTCTAAGCATATCTTTCTCGGCGATCTGCAAGATCGCTTAGGCGAACTCGACAAAGACAAACCCATCGTCACGTTTTGCGGGAGTGGGCGTCGAGCCATTATTGCGGCTTCCATTCTAAAACGCCATGGGTTCGTGCACGTAGAAGACAGTTTAGGCTCCATGGAGGCCTGCGAGAAAATCGGTTGCTCAAT
>CAZUAY010000106.1:0-1609 GCA_964618405.1 uncultured Lentisphaerales bacterium | reverse complement strand
GGGCGTGGGTCTCGGTGTGCTGTCTTGGCTGACGTTTCTTCTGTCGGACCGTCCGCTCGGTGTCTCCACGGCTTTTTCGAAAACTGCCGGTATGATTGAGAAAGCCATTCGGGGTCCCAAAGTAGCTCAGAAACTCTACTATCAAGAGAACAAACCCGTGATTGACTGGGAATGGATGCTCGTAATCGGTCTCTTTTTCGGCGCACTCACGTCCTCGCTGATGGCGGGTACCTTCCACTGGGAATGGATGCCTGACATGTGGGAAAGAACTTTCGGCGACAACGTTCTCCTTCGGCTGGGTGTGGCGCTCACTGGGGGCATCTGTGTGGGCTTCGGTGCGCGTTGGGGCTGCGGCTGCACGAGCGGGCACGGTATCAGTGGCAACCTGCAACTTGTGTTAGCAAGTTGGCTGGCGTCCGCCTGTTTTTTCCTTGGCGGTATGGGTACCGCCATGTTTATTTACAAAGTCCTGTAGTGACTTATATACCAGTAAACCAATAAAACAAATTATTATCTCTCTCACCCTCTGGGAGAGGGCTGGGGTAAGGGTTGCGGCACTGCCGCATTAGAGAGGAGCGATCATTATGCTTACGCGAATTCATAGTAGAAAAGGTCTTCAGTATGGTCTCGGCCTTATCTTCGGTTTCTGTTTTGGATTCCTTTTGCAGAAAGGCGGTGTGGGTCATTATGAAACCATCACGCGCCAACTCTTGCTTGAGGATTTCACAGTCTTAAAAATTATCCTAACGGCCATCGTCGTCGGCATGATTGGGATCTACGCCATGGTGGGAGCCGGGTGGGTTTCGCTTCATAAAAAATCGGGCTCGCTGGGAATGAGCATCCCCGGCCCCTTAATTTTTGGAGTCGGATTCGGCTTGCTCGGCTACTGTCCTGGTACAGCAGTGGGTGCCGTCGGCCATGGTGCGCTCGATGCCCTCATCGGGGGTGTTATCGGCATTCTGATTGGTGCCGGCCTTTATGCGGCGATTTACCCTAAGCTCAAAGAGCGCTTACTGAAGGTTGGTAGTTTTGGGGATAAAACCTTGATTGATGTGCTGCACGTTCGCAATCCATGGGTTGTCATCGTGCCAGTTGCGCTTCTCATCATCGTAGTGCTGGTCATCTTTGAAAGGATGGGATTGTGACCAGGCGCATCGACACTGCGAGGATTGGCGTGGGCAGCGCAGGCATTTCGGCGCTGCGCTACGTGAAGAAAATTATCGACAATGAGAGGAAGTTCTTCTCGGCCAAGGGTAAAGCGAATTCCTTCGCTGAAGGAAGGTGGCATGGTCTTGTCTACAATCAAGAATAGTGCGGACAATTGTTCCTTAATTTCAAGGTGCTGTCAAAATGGATTATACAATACAACCTACCGGTTTCAGAAACCGATAGGTTGTATTTTCACCGCGCGTTGATGCCGCGGACAGGAAGAAACGATGTTTCTACTTCGTATCAACGATAACGCCATCGCCGTAAACAGCGCTCTCAACGGAGATACCGAAGAACGTGCTGTAATAGACCTTGTCGGCGTTGGGTCCACTGCTGGGTGTCCGCAGAGATCCGCATCCGGTCAGTGTTGCGACAAGAACGGTTGCCGCAGCGAGAGCTA
>CAZUAY010000105.1:0-12598 GCA_964618405.1 uncultured Lentisphaerales bacterium | reverse complement strand
CGAATGGGATTCAGCATATAGAACAATTTCCAAGCCGTTTCATGCTCACCCATCAACGCAAACGCCATGGCCGTCCAAAGCGCACCGTGCGTGTATTGTCCGCCGTTCTCTCGGACACCCGGTGGATAACCCTTAATGTACCCTGGATCGAGTTCCGTCTTGTCGAAAGGAGGCGTGAACAAGAGAATCACACCGTCCTCCTCCTTGACCAGTCGCTCGTGCACCGCATTCATCGCCCTGCGGGTTCGATCCGAGGCTCCTGCTCCACTGATGACCGCCCAGCTCTGGCTTAGCGAATCAATCTGACATTCATCATTCTGCGAGGAACCCAGCGGAGTTCCATCGTCGAAATAAGCACGTCGATACCACTCACCATCCCAAGCCGTCGCCTCGATACGCGTACGGAGTTCTTCTTCCTCACGGCGCGCGAAATCTACGAACGCTTCATCTCCACGCAAACTGGCGACTGGGCTGAAATTCCGAAGCGTATCGCAAATGAACCAAGCAAGCCAAACGCTTTCGCCCTTGCCGCCCATGCCAACACGGTTCATGCCGTCATTCCAATCGCCACAGCCGATCAGCGGCAACCCATGAGCGCCAAACTTCATGCTACGCTTGATGGCGCGGAGACAGTGCTCGTAGAGCGAGCCGACCTCGGAGCCGTGGACGTGTTGTTCGTATTGACTCTCCTCATGTTCCGCAAGCGCACGGCCTTCGAGGAAGGGTACGCGTTCATCCAGAATGCCTGTATCGCCGGTAGCCAGCACGTAGCGTGCAACCGCTTGCGGGAGCCAGAGCAGATCGTCAGAGATTTTCGTACGCACGCCAGCGCCTGTTGGCGGATGCCACCAGTGCTGGACGTCGCCTTCACGGAATTGTCGCGACGCACAGAGCAGGATCATTGCGCGAAGCTGATCGGGCGCGACGTGCAGCAAGGACATCGAGTCTTGAAGCTGATCGCGGAACCCGTATGCTCCGCCCGATTGATAGAAGCCGCTTCGGCCCCAGATTCTGCAGGAGAGCGTCTGATACGTCAGCCAGCCATTCATCAAAACCGTTAGCATCGGATAATCAGGTGCCTCAATATAAATCGAGCCTAGCACACGATTCCAATGACTCCAAACCGCGTCAAGTGCGGTTTGCGCCCCGCCTCTGCCGCTAAAGCGTTGCGCCAAGCGCCTTGCTTCATCAATATCCGCAGCAGCGCCAAGCGTAAACACAATTTGGCGCTCTTCGCCGGCGCCGAGGTCAAACGTCGTCTGCAAAGCAGCAGCCGGATCAAGACCCGCTCCAGTACGACCCGAAAGCCGCGTACGCTTGAGCGCTGCGGGTGATGATGTTGTGCCGTTGCGACCCAAGAACTCAATCCGACTGCCCGTCACGGCAACGTCAGGACCGCTACAGGAGGCGAAGACAACTCGGCTCTCGAAAACACGATTGAACGGATTGCGGGCAACCAGAATTCCGCTGAGGCTATCCACCGAGGTGCGCACGTGCATCAGGTTCGTGTGTCGCCATTCGCCGAGAACAAGCTCGTTGTAAGAATACACAGAAAGATTACGCGCTCGACCCGAGTCGTTCCTCACGGTAACGCGCACGAATTTCACGGGCGCATCCATCGCCACAAACACCCACGCTTCGCTGTAAATTCCGGCTTCGTGGTGTTCAAAAACGGTATAGCCGAAACCATGGCGGCAGGTATAACCCGATCGACTGTTGATCGGACCCGGCGTGACCGACCAGAACCGCCCCGTGTCATTGTCGCGAAGGTAGTAGACTTCACCAGAAGGATCCGACACCGCGTCGTTGCTCCAAGGCGTCAATCGGAACTCGTGAGCATTTTCGACCCACGTATACATAGAGCCACGCTCGGACACCACCGTCCCCACGTAGGGACTTGCGATCACGTTGACCCACGGCGCTGGCGTCGAAACGCCAGGTTCAAGCTGAATCAAATATTCACGCCCATCGGGTGTAAACCCGCCCAAACCATTCTCAAGAATCCGCTCGCGACGTGCCAGCGGCTTCAGGTGCGCAGGGGCAACCGTTTCAGGGGTGACGTCAAGTAGCGGTGGCAAGCGACGCGGCATATAGCGGCGTTCGACTTGTTCGCGCAAGGTTTCTGCCGTATCGGTTAGCACCACGCGCGCCGCACTCTGGAACAGGATCTGATCCTCTTCCGAGAGGTTTTCAATGCGGCGCAAGAAAATGCCACCAGGCTTATCCATAAGCTCTGCGCTGGGACTGGCATTAATCGCCGAAATGATCTCGTCATTGAGCGTAGCACGATAGCCAGAAAAATCTTCATTGACGATCACCAAATCGCTTTCCAAGCCCTTGAGTCGCCAATAGGCATGCGCGCGCAGCACCTCCGTCACGAGCTCCATGTGACCGATATCACCAATGCGGAGCAAAACAATCGGCAAATCGCCCGAAATGCCAAAGCGCCATAAGCTTTGTTGCCCAAGCACGTTGGCTGCAACGATCTTCGAGGAGGCGCGGTTTCGACGTGTCGCAAACACAACAGAGCCCGCTAGCCTTCCATAAAGCTGTGCTTCCGCTTCGCTCACGTTGAGAAGTCGCATGACAATCTGACTGTGAGACCATGCCATATCGAACGCACGCTCAACAAAGTGCCAATCGCGATATTTCGCGGCAAGGGAGAGGGCTTCCTCACGTGTTTCGGCTACGCCTGTGACGACATGAAACTCGACGGGTTCTTCGTCAGAAACAGTGAAGGCACACCGAATGGACGTGATCGGGTCGAGCACACATCCGTCGGTATTCGAAAGTTCATTCGAAACGCCAGCGGCTTGTTCGAGAACCACTGGATTCGTGATCGAACGACCGCGCCCCATAAACTTGTCACGATCCGTTTCGAAGGAGACGACACCATGATCGCCTTGCGGCGCGAGCAGGTGGAACATCCACACTTCAGGCTCGTCATCCGCACGCTTGCGCCGCGTGCAAAGAATCGTGTTGCTGGCTGGAAGAATTTCGGTGCGAACAAAAACGCCGCTGAACGCGCGATGCGCCAAATCGGCCGCCGAAGGTGCTAAAACAACTTCCGTATAAGAGGTGAATTCGATGTTGCGGGCCTGATGGGAATGATTCGTAAGCGTAATGCGTCGGATATCGACATCGGCCTCTGGCGACACACAGATTTCTGTATGCGTTTCAACCTCTTGGTCACGACGGCGATATTCCGCACGACCTTGCGTAAAGATCGCCTCATAGAAATCGGCTTTGCGCCTCATGGGCTGGAACGCACTCGACCAAACCGTGTTTTTATCGATGTCCCGGAAATAGCCGAAAGCGCCCCAGTTGTCGACCGTCGCATCTTCGCGCCATCGCGTGATCGCTAAATCATGCCAACGGACATAACCGCCTCCAGCGTGGGTCACCATCAGATGATAGGCACCATTCGAAAGCAAATGCACCTCGGGGACAGCCGTGTCGACATCGTGGAAAACGCGCATGGTTGCCCCAGCATCCACCTCCGAGCGCTCGGCACCGGAAGCCGCTTCTTGCATGTGCGGCTGGATAGCCGGAGCCACCTCTGGAACGCGCTCTTGCAACAGCACCTCGGTCGCCTTAACGGCAGGATCCGCCATGAAGCGCCGAACCATCGGCGCATCGAGAAGGAAGTGCGAGAGCGCCACAAAGCCCATGCCTTGGTGATGAGACATATAGGCATGAACCACGGCGCGTTGCTTCCCACGCGGCACGCGCGAAGGCGTATAGTCGATGGCTTCAACTAGACCGTAACGACCGAGAGCACCTTCATTTTCAATCAAGCGCTGAATGTTTTCGGTGGCTTCCTCTGGGAGGAAGGTCAGCGACAGCATCGTGGCATACGGGGCCACCACGAGGTCTTCCGAGAGCCCTCGCTTCAGACCCATCCCCGGCACGCCAAACGCACGGTACTGATACGTATGGTGGGCATCCACAGCATTGTAACAGGATTCCGAGATGCCCCAAGGCACGCGGCGTTGACGGCCGTATTTAATCTGTCGCTTGATCGCAGCTCGGCAGGTTTGGGAGAGTAAGGTGTCGGGATAATGCGCCATGAGCAGTGCCGGCATGAGATACTCGAACATGGAGCCACTCCACGAGAGCAGGGCCGTTTCGCCGCCCTGCCCTGTCAGCAAACGTCCCAGTGCAAACCAGTGCTCGGGAGGTGCTTGTTCGCTCGCGATCAACAAGAAACTTGCGATACGCGCTTCGGAAGCCAGTAAGTCGTAGCAAGACGGATCGAGACGGCGCGAGGGCACATCAAAACCAATGCTAAGGAGCTCGCGAGCATCGTTATAGAGGAAACGGAAGTCCATCGCCGCCTGCAACTCATGGGCTCGCTCGGCCAGTCCTTCAAGCCGTTGCAGCAAATCTGCTGCATTGACTGCGGCCGTGCCTTCCGTGATGCCACTCGTCGCAAGTTGAAGAAGCGTCGTGCTGGGGCGCAAGGATTCACACGACAGCACGGCCACAGCATCGAGGTGGTCGCCACACTGCCGTTGCAAAAGTTCAACCCAATCGCAAATTTCTTCTGTCGATTCGCTGAGCAAGGTCTTGAGTTGCAGAAACACCTGCTGAAGTTTTAACAATCTATCGCGAACGCCGGCGATGTCGGTTGGTGGCACGACAAGCAGAAGTTCAGCATCGCTTAAAATCTGAAGGACAGGTGCTGGAGCCGTCGTCGCGACCTCGTCGACAACCAGATCGAGTCGATCACGAAGGCCTCGCCACATCTGCATCGGTAGCGCAGGCCGTGAACCGAGTTCTCGTAGTCCGCTCACAAGGGCAATGAGACTGCCCGCGAGGTTGCCACTATCCACGCTCGAAACATACCGCGGTTGCATCGGCAGCATGCTTCGCGTGTCGTACCAGTTGTAATAATGTCCGCGGTAGCGCTCAAGCTTCTCTATCGCAGCCAGCGTTTTTTCAGTCCGCTCAACTAAGCAAAGTGTCGAAATATACCCAAAGTCCCATGCCGTGAGATTGGCCAATAGAGCAAAACCAATATTGGTTGGTGAGGTGCGTGTCGCAACGACGGGTTCGGGAACTTCTTGGAAATTATCGGGTGGGAGCCAATTTTCTTCTTCGTTCGTAAATCGCTCAAAGAAACTCCAGGTTCGGCAGGCCAACACGCGCAGCATGCGTCGTTGAGCGGATGACAATTCGGCAACGCGGGGCTGACGCGGGCGGCTGACCGACCAAGCCATGATCGGCGAGATAAACCAGAGCGCAATCAGGGGCAAAGCGGCCAAGAGCGATTCGGGACGAATCAGGCAAATCAGCGCACCAGCGATCAGCGCTGAAAGCGGTCCAAACCACATCTCTAGGGTAAATTGAAACAGCGTTTTCTTGGCATTTCTTCGCTTGTACTTTTCCAAATACCAGATCAGGAGTCCACGGCGGGTAAAGGGCATTCTCGCTGCCGAGCAGATGAAAGCGCCGAGGGCAACCGTGGCCTCGTACGGAAGGAAAGATAGCGTCATCAGCGGTTGCACAAAATGCCGCGCAACAGACGATACCCAGCTTCGAACATGGAGCTTTAGACCGCGTTCGCTCGGCTTCCGCAACAAGCAAGACAAGGTGCGCAACACAGTAGTAAGTCCCAGCACCGCAAATGCGAACGCCGTCCAACCTATCGCCGGAACCGGCCCAACCAGCCATCCAGCGATCAAGAGAACTGTCAGAACAGGCGCAAACAAACAACGGCGCAAATTGTCGAAAATCTTCCACTGACTGAGAAGCGATAAGCGTTGGCGCTGCCCGTCTACGCACGGTGGACGGTGTCCGAGCCACCGAATAATCTGCCAATCCCCTCGCATCCAGCGATGCTGTCGGCTGATGTCGCCGAGGTACGACGAGGGCATATCTTCGTAAACCTCCACAGATCCGAGAAAAGCGGAGCGGGCGTAGGCGCTCTCCAAAAGGTCATGGCTGAGAATAAGGTTTTCAGGGAATCGACCGTCAACGGCTTTACGGAAAGCATCCACATCGTAAATGCCCTTCCCGACGAATGATCCCTCGCCAAAGAGGTCCTGATAAACGTCCGACACTTCGCGGGAATAGGGATCGAGCCCAACCTGTCCACACGATAAACGCGAGTAAATGCTGCGATTCGCAGAACCAAGGCGAACCGAAACACGCGGTTGGAGGATTGCGTAACCCTCAGTAATCCGACCTTTCGCCTCATCATAACGCGCATGATTAAGCGGATGTGCAATGGCTCCAATTAAGCGGCACGCCGTGCCACGCGGCAGGTCCGTATCGGTATCCAAGGTAATAATATACTTGATGGACTCGAGAATGGAGGTGTCACCGACAATCGCATTAAACGCTTCTCTCGGCCCTCCTCTGAGTAAGGCATTAAACTGCTCGAGCTTGCCACGCTTCCGCTCGTATCCCATCCAGCAATGCTCAAACGCATTCCAGACCCTGGGTCGATGAAAATGATAAAAGAGCGAGCCTGGGCTTTCGCGAGGATACCGCGCATTCAAAAGGTCGATGCCTTCTTTTGCAAGACGTAATAAATCCTCATCGCCTGAAACATTTTCCTGGTCCGCATCGAGGAAGTCGGTAATCAGCGCAAAATGAAGATGAGGATCTCGATTGCCGAGATACCGTATTTCTAGAGCGGAAAGTAAATCCGCAATTCCTTTTGCACTCGAAAGCATGGTCGGCACCACGATCATGGTACGGTTATCTTCTGGAATACCTTCCGTGAAGTCTAAGCGAGGAAGCGGATGCGGCGGCACATGCAAAGTGACGATAAAGTTCACCAACGAGATCGCCAACGTCGAGGCGGGAATCAAGGCTGCTGCGACCAGAGCCCAGAAGGTTAAGGTCGACACGCCTACATGATAAAGCCAAGGCACCAACATCGCAAAGGCAAGCGAAATTGTGGCGATAGAGCCGAGGTAAATCCCTAATCGACAATGACGAATCAAGCGCAAACCGTGATGCTTCGACGACCAACGACACCGAACCTTACGGCGGAAAAGCGTCCGCCCGCGTCCGATCAGATAGAAACCGATATGCCGCCGCCGACAGGCATCGTCTTCATCGGGAGAAACCGCCGACGCCATTTCAAGGGCCATCTGCGCAACCTCGGTTTCTGAGCGCTCTGACTGCAAGGCAAGCTCTTCAATGACATGACGATAATGATCTCGGGTTGAAAAATCTTGAATTGCATGCGTCTGCGCCGGATCATGGCGGAGAATTTGTTCAACGCGACTCTGCGCCTCGACAAAATCCTTCCAATCGGTTGCCGAAACAAAGCGTAAACTACCGATGCTGTTCGAAATCGACAGATGTTCCGCCGCTTGCGTATGGCTGTCGGCTTGCAGGCGTTGCGCCACCGTCGTCGACTCCTCCGCTAAGGATTGATCAACCCAGTTGAGGATGAACGTAACACCCGCACCCTGCCCTTGCAAACGCTCAACAAACTCTTCCAAAAAAGGTGCACTCAGCTTCGGATAGGTGTCCGCAAAATCAGCCAGCAAATGAATCAATTGCTTTGGTTCCTTTTCTGCGGACGCCAACGTTCGCTCTGCCCAAGCAATCGCACTATTTTTCTCGAGTCGGCGATCGGCCACATGCACCGCCACACGGCGAAGGTTTTCGATCAAGCCGAGGCGAAGCGCAATCGGGAAGGCCCACAACTCACCAAGCCGTAACGGAGCGACGGTCTGGTAAGCAGCCACAAATGCCGTTGTCGCCTCCTCGTCGAGTTGGCCATCCAGATGCGCGATCAATTCGAAGGCCATCCCATAGACACGTGGAAACCCAGTCATGGGGCCACTGGCAAGTCGTGGAAGCAAGCGGCTGTACTGTTTCGGAAGGTGAATCCGCGCCAATTGAATCTGTTGTTCAATCAGGTAAAAGTTATCCAGCAGCCAAATGGCAGGAGGTGCCATCCGCCTTCCCTCCGTGTCAGCATCCACCAGCACCTGATGCGCCGATCTTAACGCACGCGCATTATCGGCCAACCGCGGCAACAGCATATTGTAGCCGGGACCCAAGTCGATCGTATGCTCGCGTGCCAGTTCTTGTGCAAAGCGTTTCAGCTGCTCAATACTCAGCAATTCCGCGCGAAGCGGCTCCTCGGCAACCGACTGACTCTCCTTCTTCATCCCATGTAAGAATGAATAAAGGCTGTTTTTGCTGTTAAAAACCATTTGTCGTAAAGCTAATTTCATGCGTCCACCTTAGCAGAAACAAAATTCAATTTCAATAAATAATTATAAATGAAACGCGATAAAGCGGGATAAACGAGATCAGCAAATGAAATTTATTCCAAATTTTGTTCGCTTGAAACGAATCCGTTTTTTATATATAATAAGAAAGCGTTTTACAACAAGCAAAAGCCTAAGCCCCCCTCTTCGAGCTAAATAATTATGCCCATTAAACTTCTTCGTGGCAGCAATGCCCTACCCGCCTTCCGTCAGCATCAATTGGAAGAGGCTATCGCCTCTAAACTGAATCGAAAAGTAGGCGTTAAGGCCGAATTTATCTACGTGCTCAACGTCAAGGCTTCGCTTTCGGAGAGAGATATTACGCGTGCTTGCGAGTTACTCGGGGCATCGGACAACGCATCCCACTCTACCACAAACGGTGTCTACGTTTCCCCACGCAAAGGAACCATTTCCCCGTGGTCCTCAAAAGCAACCGACATCTTCCACAACTGCGATCTCGTCGGGATCCGTCGCGTCGAACGCGCCGTTGAAATTCTCCTCAGCTCTGACGAGGGCTCGTTCATCTCTCCAGAAGAAGCCGTACCGGCATTCGATGTCATGCACGACCGAATGACAGAAGGCGTCTATACCGATCTCTCCGACATCTTTGCCATGGGTGAGCCAGCCTGTGGCCGAACGTTTGACGTGCTTCACGATGGCATTGCTGCAATCGAGAAGGCGAACAAAGAAATGGGCCTAGCCCTCTCAGAAGATGAAATCGCCTATCTCGTAGAAGCCTACGTTCGCGAAGGCAAGAACCCCACCGACACCGAACTCGTGATGTTCGGTCAGGTAAACTCCGAACACTGCCGTCACAAGATCTTTAATGCAGACTGGATCATCGACGGCGAAAAGCAAGAGACCACGCTCTTTAAGATGATTCGCCACACGCATGCGATGCATCCGCAGGGCACACTCGTCGCCTACTCCGACAACTCGGGTGTCATGGGGGGTTTTAAAGGCCAAGCGTTTCAGTGCGACGCTGCCTCGCATCAGTATCGTTTTAACGACGATCAGATCGATATTTTAATGAAGGTTGAAACCCACAACCACCCGACCGCTATCTCGCCATTCCCAGGTGCCTCGACTGGTGTCGGCGGAGAAATTCGGGATGAATCAGCCACCGGTAGAGGATCCAAATCGAAAGCGGGCATCTCAGGTTTCATTACCTCGAATCTGCGTATCCCAGGCTATCGTCTTCCCTGGGAACAAGACGTGTCGGCGCCTCCAAGACTTGCCTCTCCACTTGAAATCATGAAAGACGGTCCGCTTGGCGGCGCGGCGTTTGGCAATGAATTCGGGCGTCCTCAACTCTGCGGCTTCTTCCGTACCTACGAGGAAAATTGCAACGGCACCGCCTACGGCTACAATAAGCCGATCATGCTCGCAGGCGGTATGGGCACCATTGCCCGAGACATGGCTTTCAAAAAGGACATCCCCGCTGGCTCCTTGATCGTGCAACTTGGCGGTCCCGCCATGCGTATCGGTCTCGGAGGTGGGGCCGCCTCCTCCCTCGCCTCGGGAAGCAATGACGAAGATCTCGACTTCAACTCAGTCCAACGTGGCAACGCCGAAATGCAACGCCGCTGCCAAGAGATTATCAACGCCTGCGTTGCCATGGGGTCGCAAAACCCCATTCTCTCAATCCACGACATTGGTGCTGGCGGTCTTTCGAATGGTTGCCCCGAGCTTGTCGAAAAGACAGGTGGTCGGTTTACGCTCCGAGACATCCATAACGAAGAGCCATCCATGTCGCCCATGGAAATCTGGTGCTGCGAAGCGCAAGAACGCTATGTGCTTGCCATCGCCCCAGAAGATCGCGCCCATTTTGAAAAGCTCTGTGAACGCGAGCGTTGCCCAGCAGCCTTTATTGGCGTCGCGACCGCCGATCACCGTCTCGTTCTCGAAGACTCGCATTTTAATGACAATCCGATCGACATGAACATCGATGTGCTGCTCGGAAAACCGCCACGCATGACACGCAACGTGACCCACGTTGACAAGTCGATCCCGCCCATCGCCTTCAAAGACATTCCTACGGCTGAAGCAGCACTGGAACGCGTGCTTCGACACCCGACCGTCGCTGATAAGACCTTCCTTATCACCCTCACCGATCGTACGGTTACAGGCATGGTGCATCGCGACCAGTTCTGCGGTCCTCACCAGCTCCCTGTTGCCGACAACGCGATTACCACAACGGGGTACCGTGAGACAACCGGCGCAGCGATGGCTTGCGGTGAACGCACGCCTGTTGCTGTAGCGAACGGACCTGCGTCGGGGCGTTTGGCTGTAACCGAAGCTGTGCTGAACATCGCGACGGCTGCCGTGGGTGATATGGGCCGCATCAAACTCTCGGCTAACTGGATGTGCGCCTGTGGTGAAGCCGGCGAAGATGCAAAACTCTTCGATACGGTCAAAACTGTCGCCATCGATTTCTGCCCTCCCCTTGGCCTCTCCATTCCCGTCGGCAAGGATTCGCTTTCCATGCGAACGCTCTGGAATGATCCTAACACGGGCAACGAGCACCGCCAAGTTTCGCCGCTTTCACTCATTGTCAGTGCCTTCGCACCGGTCGATGACGTGAACCTCTCTGTCACTCCCGACTTGAAGCATGCGCCTTCGACGCTCATCCTCGCCGATCTCTCGCGCGGACAAAAGCGCCTCGGCGGTAGCATCCTCGCGCAAACTTGGAACCTCTCCGGCGGTGACGTTGCCGACATGGATGATGCCGACGTGTTGCTGAAATTCTTCACGGCTTTCCAAACGCTTCTCGTTCAAAAGAAGATTTTGGCGGCACATGATCGCTCGGATGGCGGACTCGCCGTCACGCTTGCTGAGATGTGCATCTCGGGCGGCCGTGGCAGTGTCATCACCCTGCCACACGCAGAAGATGCCACGCGTGAGCTTGCCGCTTTGTTCTGCGAAGAACCGGGCATGGTCATGCAGGTGGCGGATGCCGATGTTGCAGACGTTGTAAAAGCGTTCGCTGATGCCGGACTGGTCGATGTCGTCAGCACCATCGGAACCGTTACAGAGAAAAAAACGCTTCGCGTCTCTTTTGCCAACACCTGTGTGCTCGACATGCCGCTCTCGACTATTCGATCCCTCTGGTCCGAAAATTCGATTCAGATGCGTGCGTTACGCGACAATCCAGTCTGCGCCGAACAGGAGCGTGGAAACGCAGCGGACGACCAGAATCCAGGACTGAATTTTAAACTCACGTACGATCCGGACCACGTTCCCTTCATCAAGAACTCGTCCCTCCGCCCCAGAGTCGCCATCCTGCGAGAACAGGGCATCAACGGTCATGTCGAAATGGCTGCGGCCTTCACGCTGGCTGGTTTCGAGGCTGTCGATGTTCACATGACGGATTTGCACAGCGGTGCGGCCGATATGGCAACATTCAACGGAGCCGTGGCTTGCGGCGGTTTCAGCTACGGCGACGTCCTGGGTGCCGGTTCAGGCTGGGCTCGGTCGATTCTCTACAACAACAAGTTGCGCGACATGTTCGCTTCGTTCTTTGGACGTAACGACACCTTCACGCTAGGCGTCTGCAACGGCTGCCAGATGGTATCGCAACTCAAGGACATCATCCCCGGTGCTGAAGACTGGCCGCGTTTCGTGAATAACGTCTCGGAACAATTTGAGGCTCGCTTCTGCACGCTCGAGGTTCTAGAGTCTCCCTCCGTGCTGCTCAGCGGCATGGTCGGATCTCGCGTACCAATCGCAATCGCGCACGGTGAAGGCTTTGCCAAGTTCGAATCGCCAGCGATGCGCGAGCGGATGCTTGCTTCCTCGTGTACTCCATTACGGTTTGTGGACAACACTGGCAAAGCAACGGAATGCTATCCGTTCAATCCGAATGGATCTGAAGGCGGTCTTACTGGCTTCAGCACGAAGGATGGACGTGCGCTCATCATGATGCCACATCCTGAACGCGGCTTCCGTTCAATACAGCTCTCCTATCGGCCTGCTAACCTCTTTACCGGCGAAGCAGGGCCCTGGATGCGTATGTTCCACAACGCCCGTGCCTTTGTGTAGCCGAAGTAATCGGTCAGTGACGGGGGTGCCCCCCGCTGACTGCCCGATTACAGTCGCTAGTCGCCAGTGGCAGAATGTCATATCAGCAGAACTCACGATTTTTTTGGGTTTCCGGTGTTTGTGGGGCGAGCTCGCAATAGAACGCGTTTCGGGCGATTAGTTTCAGCGCGTCATATACTTTTTTAGAGTCGGTGTTGAGCTTGCGGTATTGGCCCTAGACAAGGGTGTCGAGCCGAGAGGCCTCGCGGGGGTGCGCGTCAATTTAGTCCTCCGCGCGGCTGTGCCGCGAAAAAACGATGGGGTAACTTTTGGTA
>CAZUAY010000104.1:0-12638 GCA_964618405.1 uncultured Lentisphaerales bacterium | reverse complement strand
GAATTAGGAGAGAAGGTTTTAGGCCTTAGGGCGTAGGGCGTAGTTTACCTGTGAGTGCAAAGCGAGGTGGGGCGCAGCCGTCTCGGCAAGCCGGGTGATGAGTGTGTAGTGGTATTAAGAACGAGCTTACGTGGGATCGAGGACGAGGACGAGAACGAGTAATTGGAACTACAAATCAAAGGAGGCTGGTTGACAAATCGTAGGGATCACAGGTGCACAAACAAAGAGGGCTTCACACTCGTTGAGGTGCTGATCGCGCTGGCATTGGGTGTGCTTGTGATGCTTCCGGCCTTAGGCGTCTTCTCTGCGGCACTGAGGGCTTCCGGACGAACGGCGGCGACGTGCCAAGCGCATGCGGCTGCACAGGCGGCGCTGCAGACCACTGCCGCTTCGCTCAGAAGAGGAGAGCCCGCTGATGACCTGCAGGTTCTGCAGGTGCCGATGCGCATGGTGATCCGCGTGCGGCAGGGTGAAGACCCTGCCACGCAGACCGTAACCGCCGTCGCCGATAGTGCGGCGGGGGAATCGCGATCGTATTCCGTTGTTGCGTTTCCGCCGATCCAGAAGAGCTCGCCTGCGAATCCAGCGGAGGATGCCGTGCCATGAAAAGGCAGCGGCCGAATCGCGTAGGATTTACGCTGGTGGAACTGCTGATCGCGGTGGCTGTCAGCACCGTGCTCATTGCTGCTACGGCGTTAGTCGTCTCGGCAGGCATGCGCACGTTTGCTTCAGCATCGACAACGGGAGAAAACGAATTGCGCCGCGTGATGCTCGTCTCCGCGTTGAACCAGGACATTGCCTCGGCCATGCCGCTGAATGGAATCCCATTCAGAGGTGAGCACGCCACGATGTCGTTTCCGCGGATGCTGTCTATGACGCATTCTACAAATTCTATAACGATCGTAACGGTGACATGGGAGCACTCGCCCGAGCGTGGCATTGTCCGCACCCTGACACAATACGACGGAACGATAACCCACGAATCGTTTGGCCATTTTCCGCATTTCTTTCTTTCGTATGCTGGCGATGACGACGAGGCGAATGCGCCCACACACAAAACCGTTGTTTGGCAGGATCGTTGGACGCCGCGTCGATTTCCAGGCGTGGTTCGTGTTGATGTCGGCGACTTTATTGTGGAGGTGAGCGTGGCCTGTTCGAATTTTGCGCTTGGAGAGGAGGAGGTCGGCAAATGAAAACGGATACACGTCGTTCTGGCTCCATTCTTGTTTACATGATGATTACTGCTGCGCTCGTGACGGGGCTTGCGCTGCTCACGGGATCGTTTGTTGCGTCCCGATCGAAGTTGGCCGCTGATGCAATGCTGCGGGCGCAACTGCGTGATGAGGCGATGTCGGCGGCTGCGATGTTAGCTTGGGCGATTGATGCCGATACGAATGGTGTCGATCATCTGCTTGAGGCGTGGGCGGGGGAGACGAAGATCGGCTCGGTCGTCGTTTCGATTTCAGATGAGTTGGCGCGATTACAATTTCAATCGGCTGGCAACGTGACGCTCGGTCAGTTGATTTTGTACTCGTCTGGAGTCAGTGGCGAGGAGGCGATGGGGCAAGCGAATATGCTCACTGCGTGGTGGAATGCTGCGCGAGTATCTGAAACGAATCGCGTGCTTTCCGCTGAAGAGGAACTTCGCTTTGCACCGACGCCTAATCTCGAGGCCCTTGCGATGACGTTGCCCCGCATTACCGTTCTCGGCGATGGCAAGATCAACGTGAATACGGTTGAGCGCGAAGTGTTTATTTCGCTCGTATTGAGCACGGGGGCCGACATTGGTGTGGCGGAGGTCATGTTCGCAAGGATTGTCCGCTCACGCAATCGCGGCGAGTGGTTTGAGTCACTGGAACTTCCCGAGGCGCGCAAGCTCATGGCGGGGGAGGGTGATGCACTCTCGGTCAAGGAGGTCGCGGTATTGCAAGCGATCATGGCGAAGCTCTGCGTTGAAAGCGGTTTGTTCCGTATTACCGCGACGGCCGAGCGTGGCGGAGTCCGCAGGACCGTGCAGTGCATCTATTCGCGCGGAACGGGGCGGATTCTCCGCTGGCTTGAAGTTTAGCAGAACTTCGTTTTTCGCAGGTGCTGAGAGTTATTTATTTATTTCTAAATAATTGAGCCGAAACTCTTTCAGTGCATCCTCGTCGACTTCGACTCCAATGCCCGGCCCGTCTGGGACTGTCATCGTGCTGTCTTCACGATTCAGCACAAAGGGGCGAGTAATATCTTTTTTGAAATACTTGTCTGTTCCCGACGTGTCTCCCGGCAGTGTGAAATGGGGAAGCGTTGCCATGTGAAGATTGGTGGCTCTGCCAATGCCGTTTTCAAACATACCGCCGCACCAGAGGTCGATCCCTGCCTTTTTACACATATCATGAATGATCACAGCATGGGTAAGGCCTCCAACCCTGCCGACCTTTATGTTTATGATTTTGCAGGCGTTGAGTTCGATCGCGTAGCGTGCGTCATCGGGACGATGAATGCTTTCATCAAGACAAACAGGCGTCTTCAGTTCCTTTTGAAGCTTGGCATGATCGATAATGTCATAATGTCTGAGGGGTTGTTCAAGCATCAGAAGGTTAAGCGGGTCAAGTCTTTTTAAAAGACCGATGTCCGATAGCTCATAATCAGAATTTGCGTCGGCCATCAATAATAGGTCAGGGAATTTCTCTCTGGCTGCTGACATGGTTTCGAATTCCAGACCCTTTTTTATTTTAATTTTGACTCTGGCATAACCCTCGTCTACAAATTTTGAAATTCGTTCCAACAACAGCTCTGTTGTGGGTTCCATTCCAATACTGACGCCTACCTTGACCCGGTCTCTGACACCGCCGATATATTCTTTTAAGCTTTTGTTTTCCGCTTTTGCGCAGAGATCCCAGATCGCATTAACAACGCCACCTTTTGTCATCTCATTACCCCTTACACGTTTGAGTAATTCGGTGGCTTCTTCGGGGCGCGTAATATCTTTGCCGATCAAGAGGGGGGCCAAAAAGTTTTTGATGATCGCCCAGCAGGTGCCGATGCTCTCTGCGGAATAAAAGGGGCCAAGACCGACCGTACATTCGCCCCAACCGGTAATGCCCTCACTTGTGACAGCAACCACGACAGAGGGGTGCACAGTTTGCGTCGAAAAGCTCGTGGTGAAAGGATGGACGAGTTGAATTGCGATATGATGGATTTCGATTTTTTCGATTTTCATCTTGAATTCCTTTGCTTATGTGTAAAGAGATGCTTGGCATTGGCGTGGGCGATAGCCTGATAGGGTTTGTCCAGTTGACGGATCGCCTCCAGTTTCATCACAGCAGATTGCGTGTAGAGCCAAGGCGTGTGCGAGCCGAATAGAATCCGATTTGACGGGATCTTTTCCAGGAGGGCTGGCAGGGTTCTAAACTTCTCGACAAAAGAAATATCCACGCTGACGTTTGCTGTCTTTTGCACCAGTTCAACTGCTTCGCCGAAAAACGCGCAGAGACAAACAATGGATACGTTGGGAAACGCATTCGCGAGTTCGGCAACTGTTTCCCAATTTACGCCCGGCACCTTCATCAACGGATATTGGTTGCGTTCGTCATCTACACGCATTTGGATCATCAGCGGTATTTTTAGCGCTTCCAAGGTCTGCATGAATGTCGTGAGCGCGTGAGGGTTCAGTGGGTAATTGTGATAGTTTGGGATGATCCTGACCGCTCTCAAATCCGTATCAACCGCAAGTGCCGCTCGCCAGTTGCTTAGCGTGGGGTTCACGGTCGGCACGGGGATCAGCATGGGATGATTCTTGACCCCTCGGAATAATTCCGCATCGCAGATCATGGGGTCTGGGTATAGAATGGCATCCATCGAGGAAACCAGTGCCGTCCCGATACCGCTGACTTGCAAGTGGCGGACGAGTGCGCTGGCGGTACGAATCGCGAACTGCTGAAAGGGCCACCGCCCTAGCGATGTGTTGACATCCATGATCATAGTTTAAGTAGCCTTTCCGCATTGAGACCGAGGATTAGGTTGCGGTCGCGATCGCTGATCTTGGCCTCAAGTACGCGTCCAAGCTGGCACGAAAAATCGCGACCGCAGATATCTGAACCGAACAGAATCCGCTCCGCTCCCAGCGTTTTGACGGCATATTCCACGATGCCGGAGAACGGTTGCGAGCCGGAGGTGTCGATGTACACGTTCGGGTAGGGTCGGATGTCCAGCACGCCACGTAGGCCACAGGCCGTTAGATGGGCCATGATGAGGGTCGCCTTCGGGTGTCGTGCGGCTAAGTCTGCAATGTCCGCTGGGCTGGATTCGTCTAGTGCTTTCCCGACAGTTTTGTACCAAGCGTGGTGAAGTAGCGGGACGTCGAGTTCGACGCAGGCCTCCAAAATCGGATCCAGGCGCTTGTCGCGGGCATTGCGCTCGACCTCTAGCTTGATGCCGCGCAAGTTTCCCTTTTCTACGCAGCGGGAGATTTCTTTCAGCAAAAAACGCTTCCCATGATTGGGATTGAGGAAACAAAATCCGATCACGAAGTCAGGATAGTCGCGAACCAGTTCCATCGTGCGGTCATTTGCGGAAACGAGTTGCTCCTGTGTGCATCCGAGTGGCCACGTCCCCAAGTTGATCAGCTTAGCAATGCCGAGACGCCGTGCCTCGGTTAGAACCGCCTCCATAGGAATTCCATCCTGATTCGGCAGGTGAGTGTGAATGTCAATAATCATAAAATTTCAATTTCATATTCAATCACGGGCTCAGTCGGCAACAACTGCGCACTCACGATGATTTTCGCGCTCTCTCGTGATGATTTCCGATCCATACGATACGAATTATAAGGGTAAACCGGCCATTTGACCATGGCGCTTTCTTTTCTTTTCGGGATTCGCAATTTCCAGCCATTGTGTTCTATGCCGTCTTCAAAGTCTTCTTCAGTCCACAAAACATTTTGCTTGTCCAGATTTTCGCGTTGTTTCCCATGCTGAATGGAGCCGTCTGCTTTCCCAACGACAATTAGGTTCGTGCGCACCATGAAGCGTGAATAAACATCTGCGGTAAAATCTTCGATACGGTAACAAACCTTGACGCGGTGCTCATCCACTATTTGCATGGATAAAGTCACGGGCAAGCCTCCATAAGTCATCGTCAATTCTATTTCGTTATCGTGTACTTTAATCTGGGGAGCTGCGTGCAGATAATGCAGAATGCCCTTGCGATCCGTAACGTTAAAACTCGAAAATTCTGGCTGGAAATTGGAGTGTCCTCCGCCCAGGATCAGGCCGGTCTTCGCGTGCCATACGCTCAACAGATTTTGGCGTTCGAGACGAAACCCACCCATGTGAGTTATGTTCTCAAAGCCACAAAGTGTGCAGCACCAATCGCCTTGTCGCATTACCGCCGAATGGAGTGTCGGCATCAGTCGCAACGTGTCGTTTCTGATCGTGTCCGGTTGAGGCGTATCCGTCAGATGCTCATAGATGAATCCCAAAAAACTGAATCCTTGGATATCTGAAACTTCAAAGGCTTTTTCTTTTGAAAGCGCTCGGAAGTTTCGCTCCAAATAAGCCTGTCCTTCGGGAAATCTTGAGAAAGTGGGTGGGATATACAGCATAACATGAGGGTCATAGCGCATTCTGCCATCAATGGTTTCTATCCTTGTCCCGTCAGGATAAGCAAACGCATCATGAAAACGAGCCGCTTTTTCCATCGCGTTAAGCGCGTCCTGATCGCCACTCCATTCACAATAGAACGAGATGGCCGTTGCCGTTACGAGGTTATAGCCGACAGTTGGCCCGCCTTCCGACCACCAGCCTTCTGGGTTCTGAGCGTGAATGGCCTTGCCTAGAATATCGATCCCAAGTGATTCCCAGGCTTCGTTTTGCCACAAAACCCCTGCCCGATAAAGCATCAATGCTCGCCAGACAAACAGATTATGGACCTGCGTTTTGAAGGGATCAGGCGAAGCGGTCATTGCTGCATTCGTTTGATCAAAATGAATGGCAATAACCGTGCAAAGTTTTTCACGGTGGCGTGAGAACATATCCGGCGGCAGATCTGATTCAAGCATTCGCAAAGTTTCTTGCCAACAAAACACAGGCCAGTCACCCGCAAGAGTTTTTCCCCACGAGAGACCGGCATGGCCATAAAATTCAGTTTCGCCGTTGTTATCTAAAAGGTTATAAAAATGTTCTAAGGTTTGGATCAAAACGGCTTGAAGCTGTGCCGAGTTGTTCCAGCGGCTCTTCGGTAATTTCTTTAGTGCAAAGGCCATCGTGTAAAAAGGATATTGCGCGTTCGTGTAGGGGTAAGCGCCGAACGTGCCATCTGGATTGTGCATGGCGAGTAGATCCGAGACTCTTTGGTCAATATAGTTAGCTAAGGTGGCTTTTAAATTCACAGTGAACATCTCCTTGGAGTGCCACTCAGGCTTGCTCCTTAAATTTTCCTCGTTTTTCCTCGATCACGGCTGTTCGAAATTCTGAATCGACAAAGAACCGAACGCCTATATTCGCCAGAGCTTCAGAAGCTTTCAGCATCTGTTGTCGTCCCAATTCACTGGCTGCAGCTACCGCAAAAGCTTGGGAATGACTGGCTGTACTTTTCTCGCAGATTGCGAAGTAGACGTGTGACCCCGGTATTGCCTGCGAAACATCTGAAAAGTCCGTTGACCCCCGGCCCCCTCGTTTAGGAATGCTTGGATTCATTCCCAATTCTTCCGCAACTTGATGATAAGCCCTATTCAAGGTCTGATTGGGTAACCCCGGTTTATAACCGCCAACCCGCTTGATCTCGACTTCCGTGTCCGTCATCATTGCGGCGGCTTGAGCAATTCTCTCAAACCGTTTCTCCATGGCGGTCAATGTCCCACTATCATTGGCTCGAACATAAAAATTGCAGGCTGCTTTTTCTGGAATAATATTCGGTGCATCCCCGCCGTCAGTAACAATCCCATGGACTCGGCTGTCTTCCGGCGTTTGTTGCCGCCAGGCATTAACGCCTGCAAAGAGGAGCAGCACCGCGTCCAAGGCATTTCTGCCCTTTTCAGGACTCCCACCCGCATGAGCGGCTAGACCACGATAAGCAATCTCATAGTGGGCTACCCCTAAACAGCCGTACCAAGCCTGAGTATTATCAGAGGGGTGTGCCATGATTGCAGCGTCTATTTTGTTAAAACATCCCTGTTCCACCATGGGGATTTTGCCGCCATGGCCTTCTTCTGCGGGAGTACCCATGACAATGAGGGTCCCAGGAACTTTGTTTTTTTCAAGGTAATCAGCAATGGCTTTTCCCGCTCCCATCGAACAGGCACAGATCAGGTTATGGCCACAGGCATGACCTATTCCAGGTAAGGCGTCGTATTCAGAGAGGACTGCAAAAACCGGTGCTCCAGAACCAAAGACTGCACGATAAGCCGTCTCCATTCCTGCATACGGTGTCTCCACTTCAAACCCCCACTTCTTGAGCAATTCAATTTGCCAAGCACAGGCCTTTACTTCCTCAAATCCTACTTCAGGGTTAGCATGAATTTTTTGGGACAGCTCATACAGTTCTTGTTGTATCGTTTGAATGGACTGACTAATAGTAGAGTTCAATGGCATTAGGTATTCTCCAAGAGTTACGTTCGTTGAAACAATTGCTCTTCCTTGGCAACCCAGATTATCAAACAAGGCGGTTAATCTCAATCCTTTTCAATTGAGTATGAGACCGAGGTGGGATTCGTCAAGGTTGCAACACCTCCGGTCACGTCCGGTTCTGTATTACGGAGATTAATGAATCATAAGTACGCTCAGGGGAAATTTCTTGCCATAATGGGCAAAAAACAATAGCATTTGCTGGACATCGGTAAAAAATGAAGAGAAGGGAAGAAAATTAATGGCTTTATTTCACGCGAATTTTAGTTCCACTGTTTTAGGAATGCAATCCACTGCTGAGGTGATCTTGCCGGAACGGCCGGATCCAGCACGAAAAATTCCCGTCCTCTACTTGTTGCATGGTCTTTCTGACGACCATACGATATGGCAGCGTAGAACGTCCATTGAACGCTATGCCTCTCGCTACTACCTTGCAGTTGTTATGCCTAATGCGCACCGTTCGTTCTACACGGATATGAAGGCAGGGCGGAAGTATTTTACTTACATGACCGAAGAACTGCCGCGTTTGATGGAGGCGTTCTTTCCCTTCTCGAGCCGTCGAGAGGATCGATTTGTTGCAGGACTTTCTATGGGCGGGTATGGTGCATTCAAAATGGCCATTAATCTGCCGGAGCGCTATGCTGCAGGGGCTTCACTTTCTGGGGTTCTTGACATCACCGGAGCTTGGGTACGGAATTCCGATTTCTTTTCTGACGTCTTCGGTGAGGATGTTCTCAACACTCCCGACAATGTTTTAGCCGCAGTTGATAAACTGGTAACCGAAACGCCAAAGAAAAAATGGCCGAAGCTTTTTCAGTTCTGTGGCACAGAGGATTTTCTCTTTCAGGATAATCTACTTTTTCAGGATCACGTTAAGAAGGCTGGGTTACCCGTAACGTTTCGACAAGGTCCAGGAGGACATTCCTGGGACATCTGGGATGCGCGGATACAAGAAGTCCTTGCCTGGCTTCCGCTTTCTGACAAGGGCACACGAACCTCGGCGACCTAACAAAAAAATCGTGTGATGAAAAGCAATAGCGTCTATTGGTCATAGGTTAACAAGAGGAGAAAAGGCGATGTTTGAGAGATCAGAACAATTTACTGAGCGGTTGACGGCATGGCTACCCGACTGGGTGGCTTTGCGGCACGATTTACATGCCCATCCTGAAATTGCCTTTGAAGAATTTCGCACGGCTGAGCAGGTGGCTGTCCGGCTGGAAGCAATGCCGGGGATGCAGGTTCGTAGGGGCGTAGCAGGAACTGGGGTTGTGGGAACGCTTGGAGCGGACAAGTCGGGACCCTGCCTTGCTTTCCGCGCCGACATGGACGCGCTTCCTATGGATGATACGAGTGGGAAGCCCTACGCTTCGACGGTTCCGGGTATGGCGCATGCGTGCGGCCATGACGGGCATGTGACCTGCCTGCTTGGAGCCGCTAGCATGATGGCCGCGTTCCCTGAGAAGCTCGTCGGACCGGTTCGGTTCATCTTTCAGCCGGCTGAAGAAGGCGGCTCGGGCGCCAAGTACATGATCGAAGCGGGAGCCCTTCTGGATCCGCGCCCTGTTGCGATCTTCGCTTTTCATGGGTGGCCACATTTGCCAGTCGGCGGCGTTGGTTTGCGTAGTGGTCCCAATATGGCTTCCACGGATGCAATCAATATTACGATTCACGGGCGTGGCACTCATGCCGCCTATCCTCATCAAGGGATTGATCCGATCGTTGCTGCGGCTCAGGTTGTGATTGCGCTTCAGGCCGTGGTGACGCGGTTGAGTGATCCTGTGGAACCTGTTGTGCTGACGATTGGCTCTTTTGTTGCGGGAACGGCACGAAACATAATTCCCAACAGTGCTTATTTGGAGGGAACGCTTCGCACCCTTTCCGCGACGCAACGCGCCTTGATGAAACCGGCGATCAAACGTGCCGTTGAGCATACCGCATCGGCTTTGGGTGCACGCGCGGAGATCGACATTGTTGAGGGATATCCGGTTACGGTGAACGACCCACAGCTCACGGCATTCGTTCACCAAATCGCGGTTGACGTGTTGGGGAAAGCGCGCGTGAGGGACGAAACCTCGGCCAGCATGGCTGGAGAGGATTTCGCCTTTTATCAGCAAGAGATTCCGGGCTGTTTCATTCGCCTAGGCGTCACTCCAGCTCAGGCTTCAGGCGATGTTGTGCCGCTTCATCATTCAACTTATGATTTCAACGACGATGCCATCGCAACGGGCGTCACCTTGTTTTGCGCGATTGCCCGGAGTTGGCCGACGTGAGGATAGGCACTGGATTTCGAGGTCAATTGGATCCTCCTCGAAATCCTTAGCGAATGCCTATTTTACCTAGGGAACCATGAAGCGGTGTGAGAACGCGACGATCTCGGCGCGGAGTTTCTGGTGAAGCGCAACATCATCGATATTATGGAGAACGGTGGCGATCTTGTCGCCGATGAACGCCATGTCCGCTTCTTTCATGCCGCGGGTCGTCACCGTTGGGGTGCCGATGCGGATGCCGGAGGTCACAAACGGGCTGTTCTTATCGAACGGGATCGTGTTCTTGTTGACGATGATGCCCGTTTCGTCGAGGGCGGCAGCGGCCACCTTGCCGGTGAGTCCGGCCGCACCAACGTCGACAAGCATGAGATGGTTGTCAGTACCACCGGATACAAGGCGGAAGCCGCGATCGGTGAGAACCTTGGCGAGTTGATGGCTGTTCTTGACGATCTGCTGTGCGTACTGCTTGAATTCTTCTGACATCGCCTCTTTGAAGCAGACGGCCTTTGCCGCCGTAGTGTGCATGAGCGGTCCTCCTTGGATGCCTGGGAATACGGTCTTGTTGATGACAGCTTCGAACTCCTTGCGGCAGAGGATGAGGCCGCTGCGCGGACCGCGTAGGGTCTTGTGCGTGGTGGAGGTGACGAACTCGGCGTAGGGAACTGGGTTTTCATGCGCACCACCGGCTACGAGGCCGGCGATGTGAGCCATGTCCACAAGCAGCATAGCACCACAGGCATCGGCGATCTTGCGCCAACGTGCGAAGTCGAGGGTTCTTGAGTAGGCACTGCCACCGGCAATGATCATCTTCGGCTTCGTCTGTTTGGCCTGCGCTTCGATCGCGTCGTAGTCGAGGAGTTCGGTTTCTGGATTGACGCAGTAGGGGACGATGTTGTAAAGGCGTCCAGAGAAATTGACGGGTGATCCGTGTGAGAGGTGTCCGCCCTGATCGAGACTCATCGATAAGATGGTGTCGCCCGGGTTGAGCATCGCAAAGAACACGGCCATGTTGGCGGAGGAGCCGCAGTGTGGCTGGACATTGGCGGCCTCGGAGCCGAAGAGAGCTTTAGCGCGTTCGATGGCCAGAACTTCCACTTCATCGACGAACTTGCAACCGCTGTACCAGCGCTTGCCCGGGTATCCTTCGGCATACTTGTTCGTCATAATGCTGCCTTGGGCCTCGCGGACCGCACGGGAGGTCAGGTTTTCGGATGCGATCAAGTTGATCGTCTCCTCCTCCTGCTGCTTGTGTTCGAGGATCGCACGGTAGACCTCTGGATCGTCATCCTGAAGATGAGCAATCTCGACGACACGGTTACCTGCCGTCGTGAGTTCATTCACGCGGCGGGCATGGCGCGCTTCGTCGGAGAACGGGGTGTCGAGCCAAGCGGTGACGATCTTTGCCGCTTCTTCTGAGGTTACGGTAGCGCCTGCTAGAACGAGGACGTTTGCGTTGTTGTGTTTTCGCGACATTTCCGCAAGCTCGGGATTGGCGCAGAGAGCCGCGCGGACATGTGGAAAGCGGTTGGCGACGATGCTCATGCCAATGCCGGTGGTGCAGATGAGGATGCCGCGGCATGCTTTGCCCGTTTCGACTGCACCCGCAACGGCCTCACCGTAGTCGGGGTAGTCGCAGGACGTCGCAGATGCGCAGCCCATGTCGTTAAATTCGATGCCTTTTTCGGAAAGGACTTTCTTGATGGACTCCTTGGTGGAGAAGCCGCCGTGATCGGATCCCAATGCGATTGTCATAGTTCTGTCTGTTCCATACGTTGCCGTTTAAAAAAGAAAGTGTAATTATAGACCAAAACGCGGTTTTTGGAAAATGAAAAAATAGCGCGTTGACGTAATCGGTCAGCCACAGGGGAGAAGTAGCGAGTTGCGAGTTGTGAGTTGCGAGTGGAACAAGAAAAATCTGTAGCCGTTGATGACCGGTCAATGAATCGTGAATGCGCCCGTTGGAGATACAGAGCTTGAGCCACTGGGAGCATCGGCATCCTGCCTGTGCACATACACCTTTGCTAGACTCCATCCGAAAAGCGCTCGGGTCGCGGAAGGGATGGAATATCCAATGACCAAATGAGTAAACTCGGACCAAAAGCACGATAATAGCATGGGATTCTACGATGTCCAACCGAAGTCTTTCCTTGGAAATTGGATTTGAGTGTTGGCTGTTGGACGTTAGCATTGTCCAGAGCTTTCGGTATACCTTTTCGGATTGGCTTTTGCTAGGTCAAACAGGCAAGCCCGCCTGTTCTGGGCGCATCCCCGTTCCGTTGACTCGCATAGGCGATGGGTTTGCAAGCCGAAGACATACGCCGCCGACAGACATGCGAAAAGCGGTGCCGCCCTTCGGTTGTCACCGCACGCCAAGATGGCCGATTTTGGAGTGCGGCGGCAAGCGGTATTCCGCGCGACGCCGCTTTCGAGTAAACGTGGTGCCTCTGAGCAAATCCAAACGGACAGGTCAACGGAACGAGGATGCGCCAGCCTGTTCTCATACAACGACGTCAACGTAATCTCGAACGTCAATGTAATCGCGCGTAAAAGTTCAGGATTACATTCGCATCAAATTGGGGGTGGACGAACATCTGCTTAACAGTTTATTGTAATCTTGCGCGAAAGTTCAAGATTACATTCGCATCAGGTCGGGAGAGGGACGAACATCTGCACCTCCGGCTATTGTAATCTTGCGCGAAAGTTCAAGATTACATTCGCACCAGATTGGGGGATAGACGAACATCTGCTTAACAGTTTATTA
>CAZUAY010000103.1:0-12654 GCA_964618405.1 uncultured Lentisphaerales bacterium | reverse complement strand
TGCCGATCGAAGACGTGTTCTCGATCGAAGGTCGTGGAACGGTGGTTACGGGACGCGTTGACCGTGGTATCATCAAGGTCGGCGAAGAAGTTTCGATTATCGGCATTCGGGACACGGTTAAGACGACCGTTACCGGTGTTGAAATGTTCCGTAAGCTTCTCGATCAGGGTCAAGCTGGCGACAACGTCGGTTGCTTGCTCCGTGGAACGAAGAAAGAAGATGTTGAGCGCGGCCAAGTTCTTGCGAAGCCGAACACGATCAAGCCCCACACGGAATTCGAGTGCGAAGTGTATGTTCTCTCGAAGGAGGAAGGTGGTCGCCACACGCCGTTCTTCAAGGGCTACCGTCCGCAGTTCTACATCCGTACGACGGACGTCACCGGTGACATCACGCTGCCTGAAGGCGTCGAGATGGTTATGCCTGGCGACAACATCCGTATGTCGGTGAAGCTCATCTCCCCTTGCGCTCTTGAAGAGAAGATGCGCTTCGCAATCCGCGAAGGTGGCCGCACCGTCGGCGCCGGCACGGTTTCGAAGATCACGAAGTAAAGCATCACAACCGGAAGATCGGCCACTCCTCACGAGAGGTCGATCTTTTCCGGATGTTATCTGGCGAGCGGTGACTGAATGGGCACCGCTCGCATTTCTCAGTTGTTTGCGGCTGAATTTTTGTGCTTGCAGGCAGAGTTAGGGTTGTGATAACATAACATTTCATTTTTTACCAGCATTGGAGTATTCAAATGCCACGAGACCTCGCAATTTTAGAGTGCACAGAGTGCAAGCGCCGTAATTATACGACGACACGCAACAAGCGGACGATGACGGCACGGCTTGAAATCAAAAAGTTTTGCCCGCACGAGCGTAAGCGGACGATGCATAAAGAGACCAAGTGATTTTTGCGTTACGTCGGTAGTTCAATTGGTAGAGCAGCGGTCTCCAAAACCGCCTGTTGCAGGTTCGAGTCCTGCCCGACGTGCCAATTTGATGCCCTCGCACGTGTTCCATTTTGTGTGAAGAGGCAGACGTTATGAGATTCGGAGATTAGGCAAATGAGCAAAATAGTTGAAGAGGTTAAGGCCCTTGGTGGGTTCTTCCGAGATTGCCGCATTGAATTCGGAAAAATTTCTTGGCCAAAACGCAAAGAACTGATCGAGTCCACCTGGGTGGTTGCTGCCGTGATTTTGCTTCTCAGCCTTTTTGTGTTTGTTTGTGACCAAGTACTTACGCAGGTGTTGAAGCTTGTCGTGGGTGCGCGTTGATTCATTTCGGAACGAACGGAGTTTTCTAATGAGACAAGGGTGGTTTGTTCTGCAGACGTTGACGGGACAGGAGCAGAAAGTCCAGAAGCTGATCGATGCGAAGTCGCAGGAAGAGGGACTTGCCGATCAGATTGGAGAGGTGTTGATGCCGACCGAACGTGTTACTTCCGTGAAAATGGGGAAGAAGACGACGGTTGTGAAGAAGCTCTTTCCGGGCTATTTGTTTGTTCAGGCGGCTGTATACCAAGAAGATCGAAAGACCCGCAACGAGCAGGTCTGGTCCTTCATCAAGGGGATACAGGGCGTCATTGGTTTTTTAGGCGGGGAACCGCCGAGGGAAATGCCTGCTGCTGAGGTTGAGGCCATTCGTGGCCAAGCGACAGAGCTTCAGGAGAAGCCGAAGCCGAAGGTGATCTTCGAGCCCGGTGAGATGGTGAAAATTATCGACGGTCCGTTCATGAGTAGTTCGGGCGTTGTACAGGCGATTGATCCCGACCATGGGCGACTCACCGTGATGGTATCCATCTTCGGTGGCGAAACTCCGGTCGACCTTGAATACTGGCAGGTGGAGCGTGAAGACTCTGCCGAGACAGAACGTCAAGGTGTTAAATGATTGTTCGTTTGAACCGGTGGGGATTCCGGGAGAGCAATATAAAGACAAGGAAATGCTGAAATGGCAAAAAAAGTAACAGGCATCGTGCGTTTGCAGGTGCCGGCAGGTGCGGCCAACCCGGCACCGCCAATCGGACCGGCTCTCGGTTCTCAGGGCGTCAATATTATGATGTTCTGCAAGGAGTTCAATGCGGCTACCCAAGCGCAAGCGGGGCTTATTATCCCGGTTGTGATCACGGTGTATTCCGATCGTTCGTTCACCTTCATTCTCAAAAGCCCCCCCGCTGCAGTTCTTCTCAAGAAGGCGGCAGGCATTGCTAAGGGGTCTGGTGTACCGAATCGCGATAAGATCGGTAAGGTGACGAAGGCGCAGATTCAAGAGATCGTCAAGACGAAGGGCAAGGATCTGAACGCTTCGAACGAGGCAGCGGCGATGCGCATGGTCGAGGGCACGGCCCGGAGCATGGGTATCGTTGTGGAAGGCTGAGAAAAGGGATATTACCATGGCTAAACACGGCAAAAAATATACAGACATTGCGAAGAAGCTACCGGCTGAACCGGTCTCCATCGAGGAGGCTGTCGCCTTTATCAAGGCAAATCCGGCTGGCAAATTCGACGAGACGGTTGAGATGGGAATGCGCATGGGATGCGATCCTCGCAAGTCGGACCAGATGGTTCGTGGCACCGTCAGCCTTCCCCACGGGACAGGCAAGAAAATCCGAATTGCAGTATTCGCAGGCGGCGCTGCTGCTGATGCGGCACGCGAAGCGGGTGCTGATTTTGTTGGAAACGACGATCTCATTGAGAAGGTCAAGGGCGGCTGGATGGATTTCGATGTGGCGATTGCTACGCCGGATGCCATGCAGAACGTTCGTAAGCTGGCTCGCCAGCTCGGGCCTCGCGGCTTGATGCCGAATCCGAAGACTGGGACGATCACGGACGACACGGCAGCTGCCGTGAAGGCCCAGAAGGCCGGTAAAGTCGAATTCCGCATGGATCGTCAGGGTAACATCTGCGTCCTGTTCGGGAAGGTTAGCTTTGAGGCAGACAAGCTGGTGGAGAACGCTACGGTGATTCTCAACGCCATCCGTGCTGAGCGGCCTTCCTCCACGAAGGGCCAGTACATCCGAAAGATGTCTTTCAGCTCCACCATGGGCGTTCCTGTGAAGATCGCCGTTAAGGAATAAGGGGAAAGTGAATATGAAACCAGCGGCAAATTCAAAGCGTCCAGAAAAGCTTTCCGCCATCAACGAAGTCATTGCGCTTGTTGACAAGTCGGATTACTGCTTTGTTCTCAACTACGGCAACCTCACGGTTTCGACCTTTTCAGATCTCCGCAAGGAGCTTGCAAAAGCGAAGTCGGTGATTAAGGTTGTGAAAAATTCTTATCTTTCGCGTGCGGCAGCCAAGAAGGGCTGGGACTCCATGGAGTCTGTGCTCACAGGCCCGACCGCGATGATTACCGGCTCTGGCGACCCGGCTGAAGTCGCCAAAGTGCTTGTGACCTTCCTCAAGAAGTTCGAAGCTGCCTCCGTTAAGGGTGCGCAGCTTGACAAGGATATGCTCTCGGCCGAACAAGTCGTGAGCCTCTCTTCACTCCCCCCCAAAGATGTTCTGCGCGCCACCTTGCTTGGCACCATGCTCGCCCCGGCTACCAGCCTGGTTCGCGTGTTGGTCGCTCCGCTCGCAAGTGTGCTCTACGTCCTCAAGGCAAAAGAAGAGAAGAACGAATCTGCGGCATAAGGTGTGTCGTAAAAATGGGATGGCTGGGTCCGGCGCGTGCCGATAATCGAGCTCTCCCGGTTCCGCATGCGAATTAACGTACGCGGTTACACCAAAAGAAAAGAGAAATAAAATGACCCAAGAAGAAGTTGTTGATTATTTGAGCGGCCTGACCGTTCTTGACATTGCTGACCTCGTGAAGAAGCTCGAAGACAAATGGGGCGTTTCCGCTGCAGCACCTGCTGCCGCTGCCGCACCTGCTGCCGCCGCTGCTGTTGTCGAGGAGAAGACCGAATTTGACGTGAAGTTGGCCGAAACGCCTGCAGACAAGAAGATCTCTGTGATTAAGGAAGTCCGTGCCGCTACTGGCCTCGGTCTTGCTGAGTCCAAAGCCCTTGTTGAAAGCAACGGTGTTGTGAAGACTGGCATCTCGAAGGCTGAAGCCGAAGAGCTGAAGAAGAAGCTCGAGACGGCAGGCGCCAAGGTCGAAATGAAGTAGATCTATCGCACGGTGGCTTTCCATGATAAAACCTGATTTATCAGGAATTGCATGGTAAGCCACAAAGGTAAGCGAGGGCGGGTTTCGGCCCGCCGTTCTTGCTTTCCTTGTCTAAGGATTTTCGCAGCGCGGAAGATGATTCGCAGCCCACCTTGGACGAAAAAAGATTCCCCCTGGGCGACCCAAGCCCAAGCCAGTTTTGTGGGGAGGCCTGAAGAGGTTTCCCGTTTTGTTAGTAACTCTTTTGCAGAGGTACCCGATGGTAGAGAGAACCGTCTACGGCAAGTTAAAGTCAGTCATCGATCCACCCGATCTGATTGAGATTCAGACCAAGTCATACATAGATTTCCTGCAGCCAGGCGTCGCTCCGGCGAAGCGTAAGCAGCAGGGATTGCAGGGTATTTTTAAAGAGATTTTCCCGATCGTCAGTTTCGATGGGCATTTCACGCTTGATTTCCTCCGCTATGATTTGGATCAGCCTAAATACAATCATCTCGATGCACTCAAGGAGGGGATGACTTTTTCATCGCCGCTCAAGGTGATGTTCCGTCTGCGTATTACGAAGAAAGACGGCCAGCACGAAGAGAGCGTTGTGGAGAAGACTGAAGAGGTCTACATGGGCGAAATTCCGCTCATGACGGAAGATGGTGCCTTCGTAATCAACGGTGCCGAGCGCGTCATCGTGAGTCAGTTGCATCGTTCACCGGGCATCTGCTCCGAGAAGGCAATCCATGCCAACGGTACGCCGCTCTACTCCGTTCGCATTATTCCGGACCGCGGATCGTGGATTGAAATCCAGTTCGATACGAACGCTCAAATCTGGGTTTATATGGATAGGCGCCGTCGGAGACGTAAGTTCCTCGTCTCGACATTTCTCCGTTGTCTGGGCTATTCGACCGACGAGGATATTTTAACGAATTTTTATTCGTACGAGACGATCAAGACAACCGTTAAGGACGAAGAAAAACTCGAGTTCCTCGTCTTCCCTGAAGACATTCGTGATGTGACGACGAATGCTTTGCTCGCTCATAAGTACGAGACCGCGACGTCTTCCGTGTTGCGCCAGCTCTCGCTGGCCGGTGTTAAGACCGTGCGCATGATCAACGTACAGTGGGATGAGGGCGTTTTGTTGAACACGATGCGCGCCGACACGACGACGAACGAAGAAGATGCGCTTCGCGATATCTACCACAAACTCCGCCCAGGTGACCCTGTCACCGCTTCCAACGCGAAGCAACTCATTAAGCGCCTGTTTTTCGATAACCGCCGTTATGATCTGGGTAAGGTAGGCCGTTACAAGCTCAACCAGAAGCTGGCTGAGCTCCGCGATGAATCGCGCGGCGAAGAAGAAATTTCTCCTGAGCTACGTGTACTAGACAACAGTGACATCATCCGTGCTTTGCGTTTGCTCCTCGGCATCCATGCGGGCAGGCGCCAAATTGATGACATCGACCACCTGGGAAGCCGCCGTATCCGCACCTCGGGTGAACTGCTCGAGAACCAGTGCCGTGTCGGTCTGGCTCGGACCGAGCGCGTTATCCGCGAACGGATGTCGCTTGCTTCTTCTGATCCTAACACCGAAAGCCAGCAGATCCAGCCACAACGCCTTGTTAACTCGAAGACGTTATCGGCTGTTATCAACGACTTCTTCGGTCGTAGCCAGCTTTCCCAGTTCATGGATCAGACGAACCCCCTTTCGGGCCTTGCCCACAAGCGCCGTCTCTCAGCACTCGGCCCGGGTGGACTTTCACGCGATCGCGCTGGTTTTGAAGTGCGCGACGTGCATCCTTCTCACTATGGCCGTATCTGCCCGATTGAAACGCCTGAAGGGCCGAATATCGGCTTGATTTCTTCGCTCGGCATCTACGCGAATATCAATGAGTTTGGTTTTGTGGAAACCCCGTACCGGAAGGTCGTCGATGGCAAAGTGACGGATGAAGTGATCTACCTTTCTGCGGACGAGGAGGAGAAGTACGTCATTGCTCAGGCGAACGCACCATTGCTGCCCGACAACTCTTTTAAAAATGAGATTGTTGCCGTCCGCTTTGATGCAGATTTTAAAGAGGCGCCGCGTGCAAAGGTCGAGTTCATGGACGTTTCGCCGAAGCAGGTGATTTCGATCGCTGCTGGGCTTATCCCGTTCCTTGAACACGATGACGCGAACCGAGCCTTGATGGGCGCGAACATGATGCGTCAGGCCGTTCCGCTGCTGCGCACCGAGCGCCCGTATGTTGCCACCGGCCTTGAAAGCCAAGCAGCACGAGGATCCCGCGTGGTGATCATCGCTGAGGAGAACGGAATCGTTGCGTCGGTTGACGCCTGCGAAGTCGTGATTTCCGATGATGGCAAAAAGCCCAACAAGAGCACGGCCAAGAAGAACTATCGTCGCTATCCGTTACAGAAATTCCGCCGCACGAATGCTGGAACCTGTTTCAACCAGCACCCGATTGTCGAGGAAGGCCAAATCATTGAGAAGGGCGATGTCCTTGCTGATGGTCCGGCCACTGACGAAGGCGAGCTGGCTCTGGGCAAGAACCTCTCTGTCGCGTTCATGCCGTGGTGTGGTTATAACTTCGAAGACGCCATCGTGGTGTCTCAGCGCATTGTCCGCGACGACGTGTTTACATCCGTCCACATCTGCGAGTTCGAGTGTAGCGCCCGCGAGACGAAGCTGGGTCTAGAAGAAATCACGCGTGATATCCCGAACGTCGGCGAAGACGCGCTAAGAAATCTCGATACCAACGGCGTTATCCGAATCGGTGCGGAAGTCAGGCCTGGCGATATTCTCGTCGGCAAGATTACTCCGAAGTCCGAGACGGAGCTGCTTCCAGAGGAAAGACTGCTTCGCGCGATTTTCGGCGAAAAAGCTGCCGATGTACGCGACTCCTCGCTGACCGTCACTCCAGGAACCTACGGCATCGTGATGGACGTCAAGATTAAGACGGACTTCCGTCGGAATCAGCCCCAGAGTGCTGTTGCGGCCCTTCAGGAGCAAATGCAGCCGCAGCCCAAGCGTAAACTCGAAGACGTCACTGCCGATCAGGCAAAGGAACACAAAAAGCTCATCGAAGAACTCACGGTAGCGCTTAGCAATATTTTGCTCGGCGAGAAGATCTCTCTGGACATTATCGATGAGGACACGGAAGACATCATCATTCAGGCCAATCGCAAGATTACCAAGGCCCTGTTGATGAATCTCGCCGAAAAGCGCAATAGCATCAAGATTGAGAGCAGCCCGGTCAAAGTCAAGATCCTGGGTATTATCGAGGAATTCAACCCCAAGTTCGATGAACTTGACGCGAAGTCCGACGAAGAGCGCCGGGTCATTGAAAAGGGTGGTGATGCCGATCATGGCGCGATCACGTCGGTCAAGGTTTATATCGCGGAGAAGAAAAATCTCTCGGTCGGTGATAAGCTTGCAGGTCGTCACGGAAACAAGGGCGTCGTTGCCCGAATTGTTCCAGAATGCGATATGCCCTTCCTTTCAAACGGTCAGCCGGTTGACATTGTGTTGAACCCTCTCGGTGTGCCTTCGCGAATGAACATCGGGCAGGTCTTCGAGACGCACCTCGGTGCCGCATGCCGCGCGCTCGGGCTGTATGCGGAGACGCCAGTCTTTGATGGTGTGCTTGAGAGCCAGGTCCACGACCTGCTTGAGCAGGCTAGCAAAAAGCCAGACTGTGGCTGGATGGAGAAGGACGGCAAGTCGGAACTCTTCGACGGTCGTACCGGAGAACGCTTCGATCAGCGCGTCATGGTGGGTGTGATCTACATGCTCAAGCTCCACCATCTTGTCACGGATAAAATCCACGCCCGTTCAGTCGGCCCTTACTCCCTCGTCACGCAGCAGCCTCTTGGCGGCAAGGCGCAGGCAGGTGGTCAGCGCATGGGTGAAATGGAAGTCTGGGCACTGGAAGCCTACGGCGTAGCCTACGCGTTGCAAGAGCTGCTGACGGTTAAGTCGGATGACGTGGCGGGCCGCACGAGGATTTACGAATCCATCGTGAAGGGCCAGAATGCGTTGCATGCCGGGATGCCGGAGACCTTTTCGGTTCTCATGAGTGAACTTAATGGCTTGTGCCTTGACATGAAGCTCGTCAACAGCAAACTCGACGGCGCTAAGACCAAAAACTAATCTACGGGAGGCAAAAACTTGAATCCATTTGTTGCCAAAGAAATTTTCGACGAGAAGCGTAACGTCGACCAATATGACGCCGTCGGCATTACCCTGGCGTCTCCTGACCTCATTCGCTCGTGGAGCCACGGCGAAGTCCGGAATCCGGAGACGATCAACTACCGCACGTACCGCCCTGAGCGCGATGGCCTCTTCTGCGAGAAGATTTTCGGCCCCGCTCGCGACTGGGAATGCGCTTGCGGCAAGTACAAGCGCATCAAGCACAAGGGCATCATCTGCGATCGTTGCGGAGTCGAGGTCACGGTTTCTCGTGTGCGTCGTCACCGTATGGGTCACATCGAGCTTGCCGTTCCCGTTTCGCATATCTGGTTTCTGAAATGTTCGCCCAGCCGTATCGGCTTGATGTTGGACATGACCGCCACGAACCTTGAGCGCGTTATTTATTACGAGGACTATCTTGTCACCGATCCAGGCGACACCCCACTCAAGCCGAACCAGCTCCTCACCGAGTCCGAATATCAGGACTACTTCGAGCAGTATGGAGACTCTTTTGAGGCCATGATGGGAGCCGAAGGCATTCGTAAAGTGCTTTCACGCGTTGACCTCGAGCAGCTCATGAGCCAGCTCGAAGAGGAAATTGAGAGCACAAAGTCCAAGCAGAACCGCAAGAAGATCACGAAGCGGATGAAAATCTGCGAAGGCTTCCGTACCAGCACGAGCCGCCCCGAGCACATGATTCTCACGGTGATGCCGGTCATTCCGCCTGAGTTGCGTCCGCTCGTTCCTCTCGAAGGTGGCCGCTTTGCTACCTCCGATCTCAACGACCTCTACCGCCGTGTCATCAACCGCAACAATCGTCTCCGTAACTTGCAGCAACTCAAGACGCCGGACGTCATTATCCGCAACGAGAAGCGCATGCTCCAGGAGGCTGTTGATGCCGTCTTTGACAATGGCCGCCATGGTCGCGCCGTCACCGGTGCCGGTGGGCGTCCACTCAAGTCGCTCAGCGACATGCTGAAGGGTAAGACAGGCCGTTTCCGCCAGAACTTGCTCGGGAAGCGTGTCGACTACTCGGGCCGTTCGGTCATCATTTGCGGCCCCGACCTGAAGCTTTGGCAGTGCGGTCTTCCCAAGAAGATGGCGCTGGTGCTTTTCGAGCCCTTTATCATTCGCCGCCTCAAGGAGCGTGGTTACACGCACACCGTGCGTAGCGCCAAGAAGCTCATCGAGAGGCAAGACGAAGTCGTCTGGGATGTCCTCGAAGAGGTTACGAGTGGCAAAACGGTGATGCTCAATCGCGCGCCGACCTTGCACAGGCTTTCGATCCAGTCGTTCGAACCTGTCCTTATCGAAGGCGAAGCCATCCGATTGCATCCGATGGTTTGTACGGCGTTCAATGCCGACTTCGATGGTGACCAGATGGCCGTCCACGTCCCACTTTCCGTTGAGGCGCAGCTCGAGTCGCGCTTGCTCATGCTTTCGAGCAACTCGATCTTCTCTCCTGCATCCGGCAAGTCCGTCATGACGCCGACGCAGGATATCGCGCTGGGCATCTACTACCTCACCGCAGAGTCACAGGTGGACAAGATGCGTCGTAAGAACAACCTTGACATCGATCGCAAGGAGAGAATGCCGCTGTTTAACGACACGAATGAGGTCAGACTTGCATTCCAAGATGGTGCGATCAAGACGCATACCCGAATCCGCTTCAAGAATTCGGATTACGGGCGTGACACCAAGTTTGGCGACAACACCAGCACGGTTATTGAAACCACCGTGGGTCGCGTGTTTTTCAATGAGGTGTGGCCAAGTACGCTCGGTTTCATTAACCGTGCCGTTGATAAGTCGGCTTTGGGCGACTTCATTTGGTGGTGCCATTTTCTCTCAGGACACGATGTCACCGTACGCGTTCTCGACGACCTCAAGTCGCTGGGCTTTGCGCAGGCAACCCTCGCGGGTGTGTCGATCGGTCTTGTCGACATGATCGTGCCGCAGGAGAAGCAGACTATTCTGGCTAAGGCGCAGGGCGAAGTGGAGGAAATCCGCAAGCAGTACCGCGCCGGTGTTATTACCGATGGCGAACGCCATAACAAGGTCGTTGACGTCTGGTCTGAAACAACCGAAAAGGTCGCTACTGTCATGTACAAGGCGATCGAAGATAACGGCTGGGATGAGTCCAAGTCTTATTTGGAAATCAATCCGGTCTTCATGATGGTCGACTCCAAGGCCCGAGGCTCTAAGCAACAGATTCGCCAGTTGGCGGGTATGCGTGGCTGTATGGCTAACCCGTCTGGCGAGATTATTGAAACGCCGATTAAGTCAAACTTCCGCGAAGGCTTGTCCATCCTCGAATACTTTATTTCGACGCACGGAGCCCGTAAGGGTCTTGCCGATACCGCGCTCAAGACGGCTGACGCCGGTTATTTGACGCGTAAGCTCGTCGACGTCTCGCAGGATGTGATCATCACGGAAGAAGACTGCAATACCGTTAACGGTATCGAAGTGGTCCCGATCGTGGAGGGTGAGAAGGTCGTTGCGGCACTCCGCCAGCGCATTCTCGGGCGTACGTCGCTCAACGACATTATCGACCCAGCTAACGGTGAAATTGTTATCGCAGCCAACCAAGAGATTGACGAAGCTTGCTGCGATCGCATTGAGCCCCTCGACTTGCAGACCATCTGGATTCGTAGCGGCCTTACCTGTACCAGTGCACACGGCATGTGTGCCAAGTGCTACGGTCGTGACCTTGCCACAGGCCGGCCGGTAGAAATCGGTTCTGCTGTCGGCATTATCGCCGCGCAGTCGATCGGTGAACCCGGAACCCAGCTTACGATGCGTACCTTCCATATCGGAGGAACGGCTTCTACAGCCTTCTCCACCCCGGAGTACATCACATCGAAAGGAGGTTTCGTCAGGTTCAGTGACGATCTCCGCGTCGTTCGTAACACGACTGGCGATATGGTGGTGCTCAACAAGAGTGCCACGATCTCGGTTTGTAATAAGGACGACGAAGAAATCGAGAAGTTTACGCCTCCTCTGGGTGCCATCATCTACGCCGACAATGGTGAAGCCGTTACCGCTAAGTTTAAGCTTGCCACGTGGGACGCTTATGCCACGCCGATTCTTTCTGAATTTGCCGGTATTGTGCAACTACACGACTTCGAAGATGGCGTCACGGTCAACAATGAAATCGATGCTGAGACAGGACATAACCAAGCGAAGATCATCGAGACGCACGAAAATCTGCATCCGCAGATCATCCTCAAGGGTGCATCCAACGAAGCCCTTGCGTACTACTCGATCCCAACGGGCGCTGTCGTTACGGTTCGAGACGGCCAAAAGGTAACGGCAGGTGAACAGCTCGCCAAGACGCCGCGTAAGGAGTCGAAGACTCGCGATATCACCGGTGGTTTGCCACGCATTTCTGAGCTTTTCGAAGCACGTCATCCGAAAGATGCGGCCGACATTGCAAAGATCGAAGGCATTGTGGACTTCGGCGACAACGAGCGCGGCAAGCGCGTGCTCATCGTTCGCGATCCTGTTACGGATACGGAGGAGAGACACCTTATCCCGATGGGAAAACACGTCGTCGTGGTTAAGAACGACAAGGTCCGTAAGGGGCAGCAACTCACGGAAGGTCCGATCGCACCGCAAGAAGTTCTCGAAGTTTCTGGTTCGCAGGAACTCCAGCGCTACCTCGTCAACGAAGTGCAAGCGGTCTACCGTCTACAAGGCGTAGAAATCAATGACAAGCACATAGAAATCATCGTCCGCCAGATGTTGCGCAAGGTCAAGATCACGAACCCAGGCGACACCGAGTTCCTCTGGGGAGAGCAGGTCACGCACGAACGCCGTATCGAAGTCAACGCACAGGCACTCAGCGAAGGCAAGCGCCCCGCAGAAGCCGTTCCCGTGCTTCTTGGCATTACGAAGGCGTCCCTCGAAACCGACAGCTTCATCTCCGCTGCATCCTTCCAAGACACCACGCGTGTTCTTACTGATGCCGCAACGATGGGTCGCAAGGACGAGCTGCGCGGCTTCAAGGAGAACGTCATCCTCGGTCACCTAATCCCTGGCGGCACCGGATTCCCGATGCATCGCTATATCAAGCTCGTGGCCACCGCCGAGCCTATTTCAGAGGAGTCGATGCCCGTTCCTGAGGACGAAGACAAGATTCGCAGCAGAATGAAAGAGCCCGCTGGTCTCAATAACTAAGCGGTTTTAATAAGCGGTAGCTCCCGAAGCCGTTCGCACCTTGTGCGGACGGCTTTTTTGGGTCTTGCTTACGCCTATCCGATGTAACAGCAATTCCGCCTGTTCGCCTACAACAACGTCACCGTAATCTCGAACGTCACTGTAACCTCGAAGTTTTATTCAAGATTCAGACTTCCTGACCTCGGCGGAAAATGCGATGGCACTTTTAGTCTG
>CAZUAY010000102.1:0-12712 GCA_964618405.1 uncultured Lentisphaerales bacterium | reverse complement strand
GTGCTCCGTTCGTTAAGATCACTTACTCAACAAACTCGACGTTATAGGCAAGATGCCTGTTGGCGGAGCGACATCGGAGTCGGGGGCGGTATCGGAATCGGGATCGAAAGGAGACGGAATGGGATTTAGACACGAGAAGCTGGATGTGTATCGCGCGGCTATCGAGCACGTGGGGTGGGCCTATCGATTCTGCAGGGCACTTTCAGCGGCGGGGAACGCGAACCGAAAAGTCTTGCTGTATCACATAGTGGCGATGCTGACGAAACTCGGGCAACGAGGCTACGCGGTTAACGAGGACCCAGCAAAATTTATAGTATGTTGCACAACAATAGTATTTTTTAGGCGGTCGTTTAAGTTCAATAAACCGGAGGTAGACAAACACCTCGAATAATGTATAATTAATTACACTAAATATCCATACGTCCTCTCGCACTCACCCAAATAGTATTCCTTATCATGAAAAAACATACCCCCTATCGAATGCGTGAAATCTTCAAGACATTTCAGGTACCCACCTTTACCTTACCCGTTCTGGTCAGGGGACTGCGATGCCTCCTGTGCCTTATGTTTTTTCTGCATCTCGCTTTACCCTGCGCTTCCTTGGCCGGGGATCTGTGGCTGCCGGCGGTTCTGTCGGATCATGCCGTTTTGCAACGGGGGGCGGCCACACCGATCTGGGGCAAAGCGACGGCTGGGGCCGAGGTGAGTGTCACACTCGGGGACGTCACGACCCCAACCACAGCCGACGAACAGGGAAACTGGAAGATTGAACTCGATCTGACGAAGATTGGGCCTGGACCGTTCCGCATGACGGTCAATTCTGGATCCAGTGAGGTGGCACTGGAAGATGTGGTGGTTGGCGAAGTGTGGTTGGCCTCCGGCCAGTCCAACATGGTGAGAGTCCTTGGCGCCACGCTCGGTGCCGCTGAGGAAATTGCGAAATCGGCGAATGCATCGCTGCGCTGGTTTTCGGTTAAGTATGCTTCTGCAGACCATCCCATGCAGGAACTGCAGGGGCAGTGGAGGGTGACGTCCCCAGAAAACTCCAGCGGGTTTAGTGCGGTGGCCTATTATTTTGGCAAGACCCTCCAGAACGCTCTGGATGTGCCCGTGGGCGTCATCATCTCTGCTGTAGGCAGTGCTCTGGTGGAAACATGGACCAGCCGGGAGTCGCTCGAAACCGTTCCTGAGCTTGCCGCGGCGGCGGCGAAAGTCCGACAACAAACCGTGGACTACCCCAGAGCAAAAGCTACTTACCAGTCGGCTTTGCGCAATTGGCTAGAGCAAGCCGAACGAGCAGACCGGCGCGAGATGACACCGGAGCGTCTCCTTTCCGATGAATCGCTCGTCTGGGAAACACTCGACATGCCGCACACGCCTTCTGATCGCTCGCAACCCGGTGCTGTTTGGCTACGCACCACCGTGGCGTTTCCTGCCGATCAAGCCGGAAAGACCACCTTTTTAGAGCTCGGTAGCGTTCATGGATTCGACGAAATTTACTGGAACGGACAAAAGATCGCTGAAACCGCCACCGACGAAGCCTTGTCGATGATCCGTCCTTACTCCGTTGTACGTGTGCCCAGTGGGGTGGTGCGCGAGGGCGAAAACGACCTCGCCATCCGTCTTTATTTGCCAGTGGCAACACCCTTTATCGAAGTAGCAGGCGAGCAACTCCGTCTCCGCAACGGCATTCCGCTTGCCGGAAAGTGGCGGCAGCATCGCGAATACTCCCTGCCCGCCTTGAAAGAGTCCGAGGCGGCCGCCGAGCCTGTCCGGCCGCTTCCGCCGCCCTCACCGGCCAGAAACTACAGCCAGCTCTTCAACGCCATGATTCACCCACTTGTGCCCTATAGACTGGCGGGCGTGATTTGGTATCAGGGCGAGTCCAACGCCACCCGGGCGGACGGTTATCGTACGGCCTTTCCTCTGCTCATCAACGATTGGCGGAAATTGTGGAACCAGGACGACCTACCTTTCTATTGGGTTCAACTCACCGCCCATTACGCAAAACTCTCCGAACCCCAATCGGACAGCACATGGGCCGCACTGCGGGAAGCTCAGACCATGACTCTGGCATTGCCCTTCACCGGCCAGGCAGTCACTCTGGACTTAGGGGAGGCTGAAGATATCCACCCGACGGAAAAAGCCCCGGTCGGCCAACGTTTGGCTGCACTTGCTCTGGCTAAGACGTATGGCCATCCTGTTCCTTATCAGGGCCCCGTTTTCGAATCCGCTCATTTTGGAGACGGCAAGGCGGTTCTGAGTTTTTCTGACACCGCTGGGGGGCTGGTGGCGAGACCGTTGTCCGATCAGCATGCACTATCGAAAATCCCGCCAAAGTATGCGCAGTTGGTACGCAACAGTCCGGATTCGGAACTGGAAGGGTTCGAACTCGCGGGAGAGGACGGAGTCTGGTATTGGGCGGATGCCCAGATCGATGGCGTGCAGGTTGTGGTGTCATCGCCTAGGGTCCCCTCGCCGCTTGCCGTTCGTTACGCATGGGCGAACAACCCAACCGCAAACCTCTGGGGAAAAAACGAACTCCCGGCTGGCCCGTTTCGAACACAAATCTCGCCTACACATGCACCGGGCTCCACCCCCACACGCTGATCTTAAGCAAACAATTCACGCCTGTTGAGTCAAAACCGCATCGTCGCCGCCGGTTCACAGGGAATGATTTTATAGTCTTCAGAGCAGGCACGACTCGAAAATATTTTCTTAACCTAACCAACTTTTTTAAAACCAAAATAAGGAACATAATGAAAACAATAATGCGACTCAAGATCAATTTATTGGGATGCCTCCTCGGGTTAGGCTGCGGCCTTATACGGGCTGAAACATTTCTCGTCAAAGCAGGTGTGCCGCGGGCGGAAATCGTCGTTGCCGAAGCCCCCGCTCGCATGACGACGCTGGCGGCACAGGATTTGCAAGCGACCATCACAAAGATGTCTGGAGCAACCCTGCCGATCGTGACGGTGCCCACGGACAACGTGACGCACATCTATGTGGGGATCAGCCCACATACGGATGCGCTCGGGCTGAAAACTGAGGGGCTGAAGGACGGCGCCTACCGCATGGCGTCAGGGCCGGATTGGTTAGCCTTGCTCGGTCCAGACAAAGACTTCAAAGGCCAGGAGCCGTGGCCGACCACGCAGGCTGAGTGGGACGCGCTCGCGCCTGGAGCGTATTACGGTTTTCCGTCTTATGCGCGGATTGCAGGCCTCGGTGGTCTGAGCGTCAACTTGCGGGACGATGGAGGAACCTACAACGCCGTCTGCGATTTCTTACGCGAGCTGGGCGTGCGTTGGTACTTCCCAGGCGAGCTGGGTGAGGTTGTGCAGAAACGAACCGACATTCCCCTACCCTCCATTGATCGGACTGCGACGCCGGATTTCCCCTATCGATTCATCAGCTATTGGTCGAGAGAGCCTCAGTGGCCAGAGGTGATGCTGTGGACGCTGCGTCAGGGCGGATTTGCCGGTCAAGAACTGCACGGCACGCTTCAGGGTAGCCACGGGCTGAAGTGGCTGACCATGCGCGACGAGGTTAAGAAAACCAACCCAGAATGGTACGCGCTCCGGAAGGACGGAACGCGCGCCACCGACCATTCTTACAGCGGGGCACCGTGCCTCTCGTCCGAGGGGCTGTTCGAGCGAACGCTGAAGTTCGCGCGATGGCTGTACGACGCACGCAACGAGCAGATGGTCAGCTTGGATTTGCCGGATGGGTGCAGCAGCACGATGTGCCAGTGCCCGCTGTGCGTTGGAAAAGAGACGACGGGACGGAGCTGGAAAGGCAGCATGTCCGACTATGTCTTCGGTTTCATCAACCGCGTGGCGACCGAACTGTATCGCACACACCCAGACCGTAAGGTAAGTGCCCTCGCCTATGGTGCCTACACACTGCCACCTCAGAATATCGAGCGGCTCAGCCCAAACCTGGAGCTCTGGATGTGCCAGTGGCGCTCGAGTTTTTACGACCCAGAAACCCGTGCGGAGGCACTTAACCAACGCAAGGAGTGGCTCGCCCGTCTTGAGTCCAAGAAGCTTTACATCTACGATTACTATCTGCATTCGGTGCCTCGCTACGGCTACTTGGGACTGCCAACCTATTTTCCGCACCTGATTGCTGAAGACTTGCGTTCATTACGTGGCATCTCCGGAGGGGATAGCCTTGAAGTTTATATGCACCATACACCAACAGAGTTTGCGTGGCATCCGCTGGCGGTTGCACATCTGAACCTGTATGTGACGCTACGCCTCTTATGGGACGTAGACCAAGATCTCGACGTGATGCTCGAGGAGTTCTACACCTTGTTTTACGGACCAGCCGCTGGGCCGATGAAAGCGTATGTTGAACACGGGGAAGCGAACTGGCCGAACATGCGTGCAAATCTCGCAGCGGTGGAAACGTCCATTGCGTTGCTACAGACGGCGCAGAAAGCCGTACCGCCGGATTCCGTCTACGCACAGCGCATCGCGCTCGTTACCACCTACACCGCCGATCTTCCGCAACTGTGTGAACAGTTGAAGAGGGGACACGATAACACATCCCAAACGGGCATGCGGGTGCTACCGGTGCACGCACTCACCCACAAAAAACTGGACGGACGACTCGATGATTTAACGTATTGGCCGCACTGGCGGGAAGAGCAATTGCGCGATGTGAAAACCGGCAATTTCCCAGGAAAGGGGCGTGGGAGTTCGGTGCGGGTCTTCCGAACCGGAGACGCGCTCTATTTCGGAATTCACTGCGGTGAACCGGATGTTACAAACCTCGTCACCGCGAGCGAACAGACGGAGAAGACGGACATCCGCGAGGGCGATTTTGTAGAGATTCTGCTCGAGACCCAGACCCACTCCTACTATCGGATTACCGTCAGCCCTGCTGGCGTCCTGATCGATGCTGACTGCTCTGTTGGGAAGGTTGAATCGCGCTGGATGTCGGGCGCGGAGGCGGCGGTGAACGTGGGCGAAAACTACTGGAGCGCCGAAGTGCGCGTGCCAATCGCGGGCGAGGGAGCCAAAGTTGTCGATCCATTGATCGGCGTCGATGGGCGCATGCCCAACGACCTCTTTCCCTGGTATTTCAACGTCGGGCGACAGCGCGTGCGCGATGGAAAAGTTGAACGGATCTCGCTTGCTAAGACCGAGACGGGCGAGTTCAACGAGGTAAGCCAGTTCAGAAGAATGTGGTCGAAGTAATCTGAACTGAGGAACTAACAACGCTTACGACGTGCAAGTTCTTGCACGTCCCGTGTTTGGCTCAGCTCAACGGACTGTTAGGGTTCGGGATCCGGCTTGCAACGCTTCACAAGCGATGCGTCAACGATCTTTTTAAAGCAAGGAAAGACACGGAAGGAGAGAAAAACTCAGAAACAATAGCCAATCGTAAGCATCGCGGTGATCACCTCGAAGTCAACGCGCTTATCAAAGCGCTCGCGGTCACGCAAGATTTCTTCTTCGCTCGTCGCAGCGGATGTAATATCGCCCTCGAAAGAAATATATTGGATACGTCCTCCGATCGTAAAAGCGCGTCCTTCCGACAGGGGAAAGAGTAATCCAGTCTCCGCCGTGCCCGTAAGGAAAGTAATGTCAGCATTCTTCTTTCGGTGATCCGCGCTAGTAAAGACATCCGTCCGGCCATCGTAAACAAAAACGGCAACGCCAACCGATGTCACCCACTGTAGGCCATCATCTGGACCCACCCGCATTTCAAGCCCACCCCCAATCTGTGGCGCTGCAATTCCAATCGCACTTTTAGACTGCCCACCAATAACAAAATTAACAGGCGGGTTCTGATACACGGTCGTGCCACGTGGTTCTCCTGCGTCAATATCATAAAAGCCACCGACACCAACGAGCCCAAAATCAAGGCTCGGTGTCAGACGAAAGTTCTCGCCCAGCGTCAACGAAATCGGCGTGAAAGAAAAGGTGAAATCTGTCATTAATCCAGTAAAGTCCATGGAAAAGGGCGTCCCCTCGGGAATCATCAAATGATCATAAGGCACACCATTAACGCGGATCGCCTTGCCTATCCCAAGATAATAGTCGCGCAAGGCAACGGCATCGCTAGAAACCGTGAGCGCTGAAATATTCCACTTAAACCCAAAGTAATTCCAGCGCTTGGAATACCCCAACCCGAACATTGGATACGCACCGTCGACACCAAAATCATCCAGTGTATAAGATTCTGCCAAGCTCTGTTTGTACGCTTGTCCTGATGCCGTATAATAAGGGCGCGTCAATTCCTCTACGGTACCTTTAAGGTCCAAAACAGCTCCTGCAGAGAAGGTCCAGCGCGAATCGCGCTCAAACGACCGTTGACTCCCCCATTCAAGTTGGGCTTGCGCCGTTGAAGCGACCAACAAAACAACACAAAATACAGAACGCATAAATTTCATTCGCTTGCTCTTTCTTCTCTAAATGGTGAATAAGGGAATAGCACATTATTGATGAGCCTTCCAAGTGATCCTAATTTACGATATGCGCATCCTCGTTGTCAATGCGAATTGCTGGAGTAATCGGTCAGGCCGAGTCGCGAGTTGCTAGTCGCTAGCAAGACCCCGTTTCTTTGTGGTTGCGAAGCGAGGTGGGGCGCCGCCGTCTCGGCAAGCCGAGTGATGAGTACGTAGTGCGTAGTTTTGTTTGAAAAAAACTTTGTCGTTAGCTTTGTCGAACCAAGAAGTTGTGAGTGGCGAGTTGCGAGTAGCGAGGGAGCCGCTTTTTCTATTCGTAATTCATAATTCATAATTGGATTTGAGTGTTGGCTGTTGGAAATTGAGAGTGCAAAGAACTCAGAAACCTTTTTGGATAACGTCTAGCGACTAGCGACTGTAATAGTGATGCCGCACAGGCGTTATAAGCTCACACTTTTTCGGGTTTATAGCGCAGAAGCATGGCAGCATGGCCGACGACAAAGACCGAACTCGCATTGTGCACGAGCGCACCGAGCGCAGGCCCTAAATGACCCGTCGCCGCTAAGGCGATGGCGCAGGAGTTGATCAGTAGCGACGCCGCAATGTTGATTTTAATGTTCGTCAGCGTCCGTCGTGACATGGTGACCAAGTACGGCAGCAGACGAATATCATCGCGCATCAACACAATGTCGGCGGCCTCGACGGCGATATCGCTGCCCATGCCGCCCATGGCGATACCAACGGTAGCACTCTTGAGTGCCGCGGCGTCATTTACGCCGTCACCGATCATCGAAATTGCCGTACGCGCATCGACGTGCTTCATCACAAGCGAAACTTTATGCTCAGGCAACAGGTTGGATTCAACAATGTCAATCCCTGCATCTTTCGCCATCTTGTTTGCCGCCCCAGCATGATCGCCAGTGAGTAGCAGAGTCTTGACAATGCCACGGTGCCTGAGCTCCTTAATGATGTCCGCAGCATCCTCTCTCAACGTATCAGATAGCGTAATCCAGCCGGCGAAAATTCCATCAATTTCTACGGCAACGACAGCCTGGCCGAGTTCACGAACGTGTTCAATACGCGTTGCCGCTTCATCGGAAATGATAACACCGCGTGATTTCAACCACAGCGGAGTTCCGAGCGCCAGTCGCACGCCTTCTACCTCCGCTTCAACACCCATTCCAGGTTTCATGCTGAAAGAAGTCGGCTGCGGCGGATTTTCAACAGATGCCGTAATCGCCTTCCCAAGCGGATGCTCAGAACGCCTTTCTGCCCCCGCCGCAAGTCGCTTCAGCGTCTCGATTGGATAGTCGGACAACACCGAAACAACGCTCGCAACCGAGGGTTTTCCGTACGTCAGCGTGCCAGTCTTATCAAAGGCCATCGTGGTGATGCGTCCCATCGACTCCAGCGCCGCACCCGATTTGACGAGAATGCCGTAGCGACTCAGGTTCGCCATGCCCGCCATAATCGCCGTTGGCGTGGCGAGGACGAGGGCACACGGACAAAATACGACCAGAATGGTCACGGCACGAATCACCTCCTGCGTCACGATCCCCACAACAAACGCTGTCACAAAAGCCGCTGGCACAAGATACGACGCCCATCGATCGGCAAGCCGAACGACCTCCGCTTTCTGGGTCTGAGCCGTTTCGATCAGCCGCTTGATGCGCTTAAGCGTTGAATTTTCTGCCGATTTGATCGCCCGCACGTCCATAGACCCGAAGCGATTCACCGTTCCGGCAAGCACGTCATCCCCAGGCATCTTATCAACAGGAAGCGACTCGCCCGTGATGATCGCCTGATCCACCGATGTCGTTCCCGACATAACCACACCATCAACAGGAATGGTTTCACCGGGGCGAATGCGCACCACGTCTTCAACCATCAGTAAATCGACATCGACCATGCTCTCGACGCCGTCCTTAACCTGGCACGCTTGCTTCGGCTCTAGGCTCATGAGGGCGTGGATGCCAGCGCGCGCCTTGCGTAGTGTGCGCCCTTCCAACAACTCGCCAAGAGTCATGATAAACGCCACCTCACCTGCTGCAAACACCTCACCAATGCAGAGCGCAGCAATCATGGCAACACTCACTAAAAGACCCGCTCGAATGTTTCCCGACCTGAAAAACCTCTTAAATGCGTAGGCCATGATAGGGATGCCGCAGAGGATGACGGGCACCATTGCAGGATCGAGCAACATGCTGAAACTGATTCCAGATCCGCCATGGGAATGTCCACCGTGCATGATGAAGCTCAGAACCAAGGCAGGCAAGGAGACGATCGAGAAAATAATCCCCCGTGACATCTCGTCGGTAAATAACTTTTTAATTCTTTTTAACCCATTCATTAATCGGTAACCTCTCTCAATCGTAATCGTAATCGTAATCCTAATCCTCCTTCATCCGACTGTGCCGCAATTGGCCACAACTGGCGTTGACATCTCGACCCTTGGAGTGACGCAAGGTGGTGTTGACGCCTGCGTCCATTAGAAGATGCAAAAAGCCTACACTGTCACGCATATCCGGCGTTTCTCCTGAAAATTCTTTCACAGGGTTGAGCGGAATCAGGTTCACGCGACACTTCAGGCCCCGAAGTAATTTAACCAACAGCTTAGCATGTTCCGGTCGATTGTTAAACCCGTCGACCAGCGTATACTCAAACGTGATAATTCGGTTCGTCTTGTCCGTATACCACCGACACGTCTCCATCAGTTCCTCCAGTGGCCACTTCGCACTCACCGGCATCAGTTGATTCCGCAATTCCTGCGTCGGTGCATGCAGCGAAACCGACAGCTCGAACTGGATACCTTCTTCCGCAAAACGCCGTATTCCAGGGACGACGCCACAGGTGCTGATGGTGATTTTTCGTGCGCCAATGCCGATACCCTTGCCGTCGTTAATGATGCGCGCGGCTTTCAGTACCGCATCATAGTTTGCAAAGGGTTCACCAATCCCCATGAACACCACATTGTCGGGCCGTTTACCCAGTCGCTGCGACACGCGAACCACTTGCGCTACGATCTCTCCGCACGTCAGACTCCGCACAATGCCGTGAAGCCCACTCGCACAAAACGCACAGCCAAAGGCGCACCCCACTTGACACGAGACACATACCGTATTTCTTTCCTTTGACGGGATGATGACGGTTTCGACGATCTCCCCGTCGTGGAGCTCCAACAATAGTTTATTGGTGCCGCCGCTTTCCACTTCCATTTCTTTGACGCGTGCCGTTGCATCCAGATCGTGAAGCTGCTCAGAAAGACCCTTTCGTAACGCTGCCGGAATATTGTTCATCCCATCCCAGCAATCAATGAGATCTCGGTAAAGCCAATGCCACACCTGTGCGGTACGCCATTTCTTATCGCCAGCACTTTCGATGGCCGCACTAATTTCGTCTTGAGTCAACGAATAGGCAGAAGCTAATTCAACATTTTTTTTACTATCAAGGTTCATCTGACACCGCCTTCCCTGGACTAAACCAGGCCATAAAATCACCGAGCATCGTCACTAAAATTTCGCCCGAATCATCGACCGTAACAAACATCACGCCGCTCCCTGGGTGCTGGGACAAAATGCTTTCACTGGCCTTTGACCCTACAACAAAACACGTTGTTGAAAGCGCGTCCGCCTCCATGGCCGTTTTCGCCACCACCGTAACCTGCGCCATACCGCTGACGGGCATTCCCGTGCGGGGATCCATAATATGCGTATAGCGCTTGCCGTCGATTTCAAAGAATTGCTCATAATTACCCGACGTTGCCACCGCCATGCCCTCGCTCAAGAGCAGTGTGCCGAGCGGTTCAGCTTCGAGCGTTAGTCTTGGATCGCGAACGGCAACTTTCCATGAGCTTTTACCCTTCCGTGGTGTACCGATGCACCGCATATTTCCGCCGAGGTTGATAAGAAAATTTGTATACCCCGCCGCAACGAGACGTTCAAATGCCACGTCCACTGCGTAGCCCTTGGCAATGGCACCAAAGTCTAGGCGCATACCGGGGTTCCAAAGACGCGTTGCACCATCGGCGCCGCGGACCTCGAGCCCCTCGAAATCACAGAGTGGCAGAGTCTTTACCACGACACCAGGAGCTGGCGGAAATTCATGTTTTTCCCCTCCCCTGAAAAACCCCCACACCTCCATCAGTGGACCGATCATGGGGTTGAAGGCACCCTCGCTTTCGGCATAATACCGCCTCGAGGCCTCGAGAACCCTGCGTGTGTGAACCCGCGTTTCTGTGAACTGCCCCGTACCGGAAGCTACGTTAATCTTTGAAATATCGCTGGTCGGATCGAATGCCGATACGTGGGCATTCACTTCATCAACAGCCGCCTTCGCAATGGCGAGTGCCGCCTCGTCGGCTCCATCATGTAAAATCAAACTACCGTAAGTTCCCATGATCGGCCAACTAAACTCACGCGTTGACTCCATCTCAACACGGTTACATCCTGAAGCAAAAACGAGTATGACAACCAAAACTGAGTTTAAAAAATTATTCATAGCATCCTATCATCCTGTAAACACACAATTTTTACATAGCAGGAATAAAAACGCTAGTATTTTCAATTCTCATCAATCAAAGAGGATAGTCGCTGCGCTAACCATTTCGTGGTAGGTCGGAGGTCCCGAACAAGGCGTCTTCGACCCTGTTCGGCATAATGTCGAACAGGCAAGACTTCGTTCCCTTCGGACATTTCCGCTTGTGGCAGGGTATGCACCCTGCCACTTGTAACGGCACGTGATTAGCACCGTAGGGGCCGGTGCGTTCTGGCGTCGTAGGACCAAAGGGCACCACACACTTCACGCCAAGCGCAGCCCCCATGTGCATCGGCCCGGAATCGTTTGAAACCAGCGCAGAGCACTTCGAAAGAACGCCAAGCGAGTCGACCAGCGAGAAGCGTCCACAGAGATTTGCCGCCGCAACACCTGCCGAGGTAATGATGCGCTCGGCAACTGGCTTGTCGCCAGGGGCACCAATGAGATAGACTCTGGCATCATGCTTCTCAACAAGTCGCTTCACAAGCTCCGCAAAATACGCCTCTGGCCAGTTCTTGCTCTCCCACCGCGACATCGGCGCAACGGCAATGCGCGGTCCCTTGCCGGACAACGGTGCCAGCCCGTCGAGGTCAAACTCGGGAACCGTGATCGGGAACCGTGGCGGCGTAGGCATGACAAGACCCAGATGCTTCACGACATCGAGACATTCATCCACGGCATGACGATTCCGGTTACGGATACCTGCAAGTTCCGTGTAGAAGAAACGAGACCCCTCTCGAGAAAAAGAAGGCCCGATACGTCGCGCAGCTTTCGCGGACCGAGCAACAACAGCACTTTTTAATAACCCTTGTAGATCCACAACCAGATCGTAGCGATACCGCCGAATGGTGCGGATCGCGGCAAGGTACTTGAAAAACTTCGATGGACGCGGAACCTCAAAAACTTTGTCAACACAGGAGAAGGAGCGGACGAGCGGAGAGAACTCGGGTTGCACAGCCCAATGAATCTCCGCTCCGAGTTGAGTTTTAAGCTCAGCCACGGCAGGCAATGCATGAAGCGTGTCACCGAGCGAACTGAGCTTAACAATCAAGATACGCATGTGACAGTTTTTTAGCCGTACACGGGACCGAGGAATTCACAGACTCTGAAATCATCGCCGCCAAACCGGTTCCAAATCGTTGGCCGGAAGAGGTCCGATGTGGGCACGTTGTGCATATCAATAGGAATGCGCAACATTGCGTTAAACGTGATGAGGTCTGCGCCAATGAGACCCAGACTGTTCGCATCGTGATTGGGGCCGATCTTGTCCATGTACTCGAACGAGGTCATACCGAATGGCGTCCAATAAGTTTCCGGCCAGGTCGGGTCCGTACGCTTCGAGATGAGATTAGCAATATCCTTGGGAAGTTCAACTGTCTCGCCTTCCACGACGGAGCACGTAAACAAGCCCCCGACCATATTGTAGCGGTAGGCTGTCATCGGCAGGCCTCCTGGCGTGCGGTAATGGCTCGAAAGACCATCGCTGGGGAAATAGGTCAAAGCGGCAGACATATAGGTCGTCGCCTTTTTGATGGCTGCGAATGCCTTAAGTTGAAGTTTTTCGCTCGAACGCAATTTAGCCATCAGCGTCTGAATTGGCGTCGAGGTTGGCAGACCACAGATCGCGTAAAGGTCGATGCCGTATTCGAGCGCGCCGGCGCCGGAATTACGCTTGTCGATGAGGCCACGCGGACAAATCTTTTCAACGCTCTTCCCACTTGCTTTCTTAATACTAGCGGCCGTCCAGTTGGTGCGGATATC
>CAZUAY010000101.1:0-12724 GCA_964618405.1 uncultured Lentisphaerales bacterium | reverse complement strand
CTCCTCGCATCGGCCTGGGCCTAAAACAGAGCTACTTCGCGATTGAACAAGGACCGCTGGCGCAACCGCCTTCGCATCCCATCACTTCAAGAAAATTTTTCTGTAGCTTGCCTGCCGCATGGATTTTCAGCAAGGGCAGGGTCTTGCGATCAATGCCGTTGATGAATCCCGCTTCAAGCTTTAATGTTGATCCAGAATCGGATCCGCACATCTGGTGCAACACCGCTTCCGTTACGCCGCAGTTCTTAGCAAAGTTTCTGGCTTGCGCACACGCCTGCGTTTCAAACTTCCAGTCTTCTTGCGTGACCACGTCGATTGCGCGTCCAGCAAGCAGCGCACCAAGTTCTTGGAAGGTCATCACGAAATCAACGCCTTCAATCTCTGCCGCCTCTTTACGCTTGGCAATGCAGGGTCCCACAAAAACGATCTTCGCGCCGGGATGCGCCTTCTGCGCTATCGCTGCGGCATAGACCATCGGGCTTGGTGTCTCCGACACATTCGGCATAAACGCGGGTAGATGTTTTTTGACGAGTTCTGTCCATGCCGGGCAGCAGGATGTGGTCATCAACTTCGCGCCTGCCTCCATTCGTTCGATAAATTCATGAGCTTCGGCTTCCATCGTTCGCTCCGCACCAATAGCCACTTCAATCACATCGGAAAAACCTGCTTTTGCAATGGCGGTGAAAAGTTGTGCCAGCGTTCCAGGGAACTGCATTTCGGCTGACGGCGCGACGATCGCGACGATCTTTTCTCCGGACGCGATACAGGACAAGATACGATGAAGTTCAGAGCGTTCCATCACGGCCGCAAACGGACAGTTTGTCACGCACTTTCCGCAGTAAATACACTTATCAAAATCGATTTCTGCAACGCCGTTTGCGTTCTTTTTAATTGCGCCAACCGGGCAAGCTTCTTCGCAGGGTACGCGGATGCGGGTGATCGCTTGATACGGGCATACCTTGGCACATTTTCCGCAATTAATACATTTCGATTCATCAATTATCGAGCGCCCATTCACAACCGAAATCGCATCTTTCGGACACGCATATTCGCAGGGACGTGCAAAGCATCCACGACAGTTTCCCGTCACCGTATAACCTCCATCTGGACAGCCGTCACAGGCCGCACCGCAGACGGTGAGCGGGAGCTCGGGCCGTCCCCTCTCACCCGCCTCAGCGAGATAGGTAGAAAGCGGAATTGTCTCGTCGGTTTCCGTTTCGTACGCAAGCCCCAGAAGCGCCATCAGACGATAGCGCAACACCACCCGATCGTGATAGATGCAACACCGGCTTGAGGATGTGGCCTTGGGACGCATTCGCATAGGAATGCGATCGATGCCTTTGTTAAGTGTTCCGTCAAAAAAACGACGAACGAAGCGCACCATCAACTCCATCCGAATTCGCTCAGCTCCATTGCTCATTTTGCTTTCATTCCTTCCAGAGCTAACTCAATTGTTGCGCGGAGTTTTAGCAGTGTCATGCCGCCAATAATGACACCCTGAATCCGAACAAAAGGTGCCTCACCAAGGTTGTCGGTCGAACACGCATCGAGGCACGGCACGGCACGGTACTCAACGCGGTCGTCAAACGTATCCGGCCCCGTTTCAATAAGATCAAGGAGTGCCTTGCCACCCAAAATGTAGCAAGACGTTCCGCAACAAATTTCCACTAATAATTTCTCTACTGATTTCATATTTGAATGATCCATTTCAGTTTAATAATAGCGAATGGTCGTTCGCTTTCTGTATTTTTGCTCTAAGATTTTGCTCAGTCGTTTGATGACGCTTCGGCGGAGTTCAAGATCGATTGGCATCGCAGGATCTTGATGTGCCTCGTTTACTTTTGTGCCCACGATGAATTCTATCCAATCGCTCTCCATTTGAAGTTCTGCTAGCTCGCGAGCCGCCGAGGGAATCTCCAGCAGGCTCTTTCCGTCCTCAAGATCTTCAAGAAGGCGGGTCAACGTCAACACCCCTTCCGTTACCAACGCATGCCCGAGGCGCCCCGTCGGTGGCAATGCGTCTCTCCGACCACGCATGTTCATCACCACGGGAATACCGAGTTCGCGCGAAATAATGTTCGTTGTTGTTCCACCGCAGATCGCGATTCGATAGGCTCCGCTTCCTTCTGCTGCGAGCCATGCGAATTCGCGATCATGTTCCTTTCGGAACGGAGGACCCGACAACAACCGCAGCACGCGTGGATGGCGAATGTAAATCACCATGCACGTGATGTCGTCCTTGCATTCACCTCCAGGATCAAGCGAATTGGCTTTGCGAGTCACGTCCAAGGACAACTCGCGCGCGGAGATGTCGGGATTGCGCTTAATCCCCTCTTGCAAAAAATTGACGAGGCCGCTACGACGCCAGCCAAACTTGAAACGCTTCACACCGAGTCCGGCTTGCGTGACGCCATCGGAACACGCAATCAATCGATCCCCTACCAGCAAGTCCAGTTCATAGACTTGCACCGCACGATCCGGCCACCGATCGGAAACGAGCGTCTCACAGGACAGCGGCTGCACCATCTCCGTATCGCCTCGCATGTGAACAAACCCGGGATTCCCCATCTCGATCACCCGCGTCCGCCCCCCGAGCTGGATGTCCACAATCGTAAACGTAGAATAGCTGATCTTACGCACTTCGCAGACCGGCAATGAATCCATAATCGTCTCGACGGATTTCAAAATATCCATATCCGACTTTACAAACGAAATCGCCATTGTCGTCGTCATCGTGGCTAGCAAGTTTGCTTTGATGCCGCTTCCGAGGCCGTCAGAAAGAACAGCAATATAGCGGTGTTCCAGCTCATTGCAAGAAAATCGACAGTCGTCACCGCAGGCTGCCTGCCCAAACTTCGTGAGCTGACAGCATTCCATTTCCACAAATAATGGCGAGTTATCCTGCATGGATTACCTTGTCCTTAACATCCGCAGGTTTGGCGTAAATATCGGCCACTTCGCTGAGCAAGATTTCCGTCTCGGCAATGTGTTCACCCAGACACCGTGCCACGGTTTGTACGGTGAGTACGTTCTTACGAATCACCTCACGGGCTCGTTCAGCAATTTGCTCGCGTTGCATTTCGACCTCGGTAACATCCTGAATGACGGCACCCACACATTGGCGATCAGAAACGGAGAAAATGCTGATCGTCAGAATGCGTTTTCCGAAAACCTGATTAAAGCGACGCAGTTCACCTCCATTCATCAGCACGCCTTTAAAAAGATCCTCATAGCCAAAGAGGCTTTTCAAATCAATTCCGGCAAGGCTTCCCCGCGAATCAAAAATCACGGTTGCATCGCTACCACAAAGGGCCGCGAATCGATAATTCGATTCAACAATCTTCAAGTCCGGGCCAACAAACACAACCGCTGCTGGGATGTACTTAATGAGCGCATTGCTCGTTCGTTGCGAAAGCTTTCGCAGGTACGAAAGACACATCGCCGGCTCGGCATGTCCATCGATCATCGCCTGTCCAAAATCTCGGCAACGGTCATAGCCGCATCCACCGCAGTTGAGCTCATCGGCTGGTGAGAACTTGCCCACCCGCTCCAGCGACTTTCGCAAATCTTGCTCAGACGCTTGAATGGATTTGATGCAGGTTGACATGCCTGTCAGGGGCGAAACAAGCTCATTCTCTCGGCCTACACTGCACCGCTGCGCCGCTAAACGTGCGGTCCCAACAAGAGAACTAATATCGGACTTAGCGCCCGCAGGCGTGGCGACAGGGCCGTTGACGCAGCCACCGACACACACCAGCAGTTCGAGAAAAATCTTCACCCCAGCGGCATCCACGTCCTCCGCTGTTGTTCCCTGAAGCATACGGCCAATGTGGTCGAGTCCGGACACGGCCACATAACGGACGCCATCGCCGTCGGTGCGCAAGGTGTCGTTCATCCCTCCTTCAACTGAATACATCCGCCCTTCTTCGGCGACTTCTAGCACCGGTTCCTCTATCTCGCAAGTGTAGGGATCGATACCTCGCGACTCCATGAAAGTGGCAATGCGCGCAAAGGTCAGCACACAATCGAGAATATCGAGATTGCGATCCGATTCATTTTTCTTTGCCGCGCAAGGTCCAATAAAAACCACCGCGGCGTCATCGCCGAATTCTTCTTTCAGCATGCGAGCGTGGGTCAGCAGCGGCGACTCCACGTTCATGATCCGCGAGGCCCAACCGTGGTGGTATTTTCCAATATAATCGACAGCAGCGGGACAAGCAGACGAAATGAAAATACCACTGTCAGCGTTCTGCAACATGTTCGCCGTTTTCGCACTCACCCGTTGCGCTCCTACAGCCGTTTCACTAACTCCTGTAAAGCCGCACTGCTTCAACGCAGCAACGAGCCGCCCAAAAGCCAAGCCAGGAAAATATCCGACATAACTCGGTGCCACAGAAACATAAACGCGACGTCCCGAAGTGAGGAGTTGTTCAACGAGTGGCACGTCCGAACGGATTTTCTTGGCACCCGCCGGACACACCTTGACACATTCGCCGCAGGATACGCACCGCTCCGGAATCACGGTCGCATGACCCGCTTCAATTCGAATCGCCTTGCAACCGCAATGGCGTACGCATTTGTAGCAGTCCTGACATTCATTGAGCACCGTGAAAACCGGAGAGTTTGCATTCATAGTTTATTAAGCGATTGCTTGTTTCGGAAGCGTTTCTTGGAGAAGGGCCAGCATCGAAGCGGCATTGACCTTGGTGTATTCTTGTCCATCGACGATGACGATAGGCCCCTCAGCACAGCGTCCGCGGCAGAGGATGCCGCCGAGTTCAATGCGGGCTTCGTCATGGAAACCGTTTTCTGCGATATACGCTTCCGCGACATCAACATTTTGCGAATTTCCTCGTGCGAAGCAAGAACTGCCAACGCAGATGGTGATCGTATGTTTCATGCTATTCCTGATGTTATTGCTTGCAGGCCGTCTCGTAGTAGGCGGTGAGGTAGAGGTCTTTGATTTCGCTGATCAGCGGGTAACGCGGATTCGCTCCGGTGCACTGATCGTCAAACGCTTGAACCGCTAGGTCATCAACAGCAGCCAAAAATTCCTTTTCAGAAATCCCGTAATCGCGGATCGTCGCGGGAATTTCGAGCTTGGCTTTCAGCGCTTCAACATTCGTAATGAGCGCTTCGACCTTCTGCTCGGGTGTCATGCCTTCCTTCGTCATCTTGAGGAATTCCGCCAGCATGCCATAGCGCTCTTTCGCCTCGGGATACTTGTATTGCGAGAAGGTGCCCTGCTTCGTTGGTTTGCCCGTTCCATTGAACCGAATGACATGACTCAGGAGCAGTGCATTGGAGATGCCGTGCGGAATGTGGAACTTCGCCCCTAGTTTGTGTGCCATGGAGTGACAGAGGCCAAGAAACGCATTCGCAAAAGCCATCCCTGCGATGGTGGAGGCGTGGTGAATTTTCTCACGTGCCTTCTCACTGTCCGGACAATCATAAGCCTCGGGTAGGTATTTAAAGACCAGCCGCGCGGCCTCACGAGCCAAGGCGTTGGTGTATTCGCTCGCCATAACCGAGACGCGCGCTTCCAACGCATGAGCGAGGACGTCGATGCCGCTTGCCGCCGTCAGTTTCTTGGGCATTCCCATTGCCAACTTGGAATCGACAATCGCGATGTCTGGCGTCAACTCGTAATCCGCAAGCGGATACTTGTTGCCCGTCTTTTCATCGGTAATCACCGCAAAGGGCGTCACTTCCGAACCGGTTCCAGAGGTTGTCGGGATGGCCACCAGCGTTGCCTTCTCTCCTAAATGCGGGAACTTATAAACCCGTTTACGAATATCCATGAAGCGCATTGCGATGTCCTCAAACTGCACTTCCGGGTGCTCATAGAGCAACCACATGATCTTCGCCGCATCCATCGGCGACCCACCGCCGACGGCGATAATCGTGTCCGGTTTGAAGGCATTCATCCGGGCGAGACCCTCGTACGCAGCACCAAGGGTTGGATCGGGCTGAACATCGGAAAAGATTTCAATTTTAAATCCCATTCGTTCGAGAGGAACAATCACATCTTCGAGCATGCCGTTGTTATGCAGGAAACGATCGGTCACAATAAACGCACGCTTTCTTCCGCCTTCGGAAAGATCGGTAAGCGCTTCACCTAAACAACCATATTTGAAATAAATTTTCTCGGGCACGCGGAACCACAGCATGTTCTCTCTTCGTTCTGCGATCGTCTTGATATTCAAAAGATGTTTTGGCGAGACGTTCTGGCTCACCGAATTGCCACCCCAGGAACCGCAGCCGAGGGTCAATGAAGGGTCAAGCTTGAAGTTATAAACGTCACCGATAGCACCCTGACTGGCTGGCATGTTGATGAGGGAACGGCAGGTTTTCATGCGGCTTCCAAAGTCGTCAATTCGATCACTGTTGCGCGGGTTTGTGTACAGCACACTGGTGTGGCCGAGACCACCAAACGCCAGTAGATCACGAGCCTTATCCAAGGATGCTGCAAAATCCTTCACACGGTACATGGCTAAAACCGGCGAGAGTTTTTCTACGCTGAACGGAAACTCAGGGCCAACGCCGTCCGTTTCACCAATCAGCACCTTCGAATATTCGGGAATTTTCAGACCCGCCATCTCGGCAATCGTAACCGCTCGCTGTCCAACAATGCCCGCATTGAGTTTGCCATTCACAACGATCACCGCTGCGACCTTCGCCGCCTCAGCTTTATTGAGAATATAAGCACCACGCTTTACAAATTCGGTTTTTACCGTCTCGTAGATTGCATCGACCACGACGACCGATTGTTCGGATGCGCAGATCATGCCGTTGTCAAATGTTTTACTCTGTAAAACGGAGCTGACCGCCATCTGAATATCACAGGTCTCATCAAAAATCGCAGGTGTGTTTCCAGGGCCAACACCGAGGGCGGGAACACCACTGGAGTACGCCGCCTTCACCATTCCAGGGCCACCTGTTGCGAGAATCAAATTGATGTCCTTGTGACCCATCAAGTGTTAACTCATCACCAGTGTCGGCTCTTCAATCCAACTGATGATGTTGGCAGGAGCACCGGCCTTGACCGCTGCATCGCGAACGATCTTTGCCGCCGCCACCGTGCTCTTCTTCGCCCGTGGGTGTGGGCTAAAGATAATGCCATTTCGCGTCTTGAGTGCGAGTAGCGATTTAAAAATTGCCGTCGAAGTTGGATTCGTGGTCGGAACGATACCGGCGATAATGCCGAGAGGCTCCGCAACTTTAAAGATGCCAGAGGCGACATCGCTTTCCACTTCGCCGCAGGTCTTATCGTTCTTGTACTTATTGTAGACGTATTCAGACGCGAAGTGGTTCTTGATTACTTTGTCCTCAACCACCCCCATGCCCGTCTCGGTAACCGCCATCTGCGCCAGAGGGATGCGAGCCTCCGTGGCAGCAAGCGCAGCGGCGCGAAAAATGTTGTCGACCTGCTTCTGAGAAAAGGACGCATAAAGTTTCTGAGCGACTTTGACTTGCTCAATAATCTCATCCGTCCTCTTGACTTCATCCGCCTCGGTTGTCGTTTGAACGGCCGGTGCAGCCGCTGCGACAGACATCTCTTTTTTGATTTCTTTGCTCATGGCTTTCTCCAATTCGTTTGTGTTTCGATCTGACTAGTTAGATAAAATAACATTACTCTTTATTTATCGAATGCGAGAAAGACTATCAATTCTAAGACAGCGAGTCAAGAACATAAGTATTTAAATATCTATGTTTTGTAAAGCATTGCAAGTGAATACTTTAAGACGTTGAAAGATCCAACTGGACGACCGAAACACCGTGGATATTAAAAATAATTCGCTCAAACTACCACACGTATGCGCGTGGTAGAATGGAGAAGTAGTCCTATCAGGAAGAACGGTCTGGGGTTTCGGCGTGTTTCTCTCGTCGCCGCGAGCCTATCGTATGCGGAGATCTCTCTAATTCTAAACGCAAATCCCGATGCCCTTCTGGGTGGAACCCTGTCGGCTCTTTCGCAGGAGCAGTACCAGCGACTGCAATCGGTCAGGCACAGTCCTCTGTGTCTAACCGATTACTTCCCTGTCGCGATTTTCTCTTGTTGTTTACGACGGGAGTTGAGAGAATAGCGACTCATTCATCCTCACGTCGGAGGCGACTGAGTGCAAAACATCAAACCAAGGAGAAAATATGTACATTAAAATGAACGACAAATGCTTCTTACAGGTTGCTCTTGTGGTACTCACCATTGGCATATCCGCAACCGCGGCCGCGCAGGACGTTGCAGTCAAGCCGCCGCTGGCCATCGAAAAGCGCGAGGGCATCCGTGTTGTCTATCAGATCAAGACTAACGAATGGAAAGGCGATGTGGGCAGCGGACTCCATTATGTTGAAAAGCTGGTCAAAGGATATGCCAATATGGGGCTGGCAGACGATGCCTTTCAGGTCCATGCCGTGCTGCATAGCGATGCAGGCTACTGGCTGCTCAAGGACGCTCCCTACAAAAAGCATACCGGCAAAGACGCGGAAAATCCTAACAAAGAAATCGTCCGCAGCCTTGTCGAGCGAGGGGTCCAGGTTGAGCTCTGCTCGCAGACCATGAAGGACAATGGATGGACGTCCAGCGACCTCTTACCCGGCGTTATTACCGTCATTGCCGCCTACCCACGCATTATCGATCTGCAACAGCGCGGCTACGCTTATATCCGGTTTTAAGGTATCACCCTAAAACCTAATCGCTTGTAGTCTCGACAAAGCTAGCGACAAAGCTAGAGACAAGAGAAACATTCCGAAAACCCGGACCGTTCTGCCTATATGACTGCTTCTCTGTCCCGAATGGCGCCAACTTTCCTTACAGATCAGGCGCGCTATCAAGCGTCGCTTAAACCTAATAACGGGAGTTCAACTGCTCCGCAGTTGCGAATGATGCTCGCACGGGGCTGCTAATGCGCGACATGCAAGCATACTGCTGCTCCGCTTTCGTCGCACCAATTGGGGTCGAATCTCACCCGCCACTCTTAACCGGCTACACTTAATCGTATCTCTCAGTCGGTAAAGGACTGCGGATCAGCGAATAAGCAGTTCGGCTAAGGGTATCCGACTAAGGGTGGCGACTAAGAATGGCGACTAAGTGTTCTGTTTACTGATTCAACTTCCGTTTTTAGGTTAAACCTGCTGGTTCGGCTGCTGGCTTCCATTCGGCTGTTGGTCCTTGTCGCATCGTCATAGGGTCTCGCTCTAAATAGCGCTGTTCTTTCCACTCACGCCTCCAGGCAAAAAGGTCTGTCAGGCTGTGCGGTTCACTGTATCGCAAGTGATCATCAAAACTTCGTGCGACATGGTCAAAAGTCAGGATGTCTAACCGGTCGGGAAATACATCAATGACTCGGCTATGGCAGAAACCGTCACGTGTCTGCCGAGCGACACCCACATGAACAAAGTGCACACCCAAGGTTACGGATAGTGAATCACGATAGTGTTGGCCCAAATGATTATGCCCACTAAACCAAGCCAAGACGTTAGGGTTCCGCCAAACGATGTTCATAATCCGACCGGGGCAATGGTTTTGATTGGCGACAGCGTTACCGACTCGCGCGTGTAGCTCTGCCATGGTTACAAGACCGCTTCCAATTGGCGGAACATGCGCAAGAACAAACACAGGGCGGTCCGCCAGATTTTTTAATTGTGCTTCAAACCATTCCAATTGCTCAGATTCAAAAACCACTTCATGCGGCATCTCGAGATTGCGACGAAAAGAAGTGCTGCTTAACCCAAGAACAGTGATAGTGCCGAAATCTTCTCGAAACCAAGGCGTTTTTCGGCCAACAAAGGACAAAAACGAAGCAACTGCCGCCTCATCCGTATGAAATTCTGAAGCTTCAAGATCATGGTTGCCTATAACACTAAACCATGGAGCTTCTAGTTTATTGAGCAAGCTAGTGGCGTGACGCATTGCCGCAGATGTCCCAATCAGAGGACCATATCCCGTCAAATCACCGACAATCAGCACTGCAGCGGGTGAAAGGTGGTTAACGTCTTTAATCACCGTCTCCCAGTATTCCTCATCATGCTCTGCTATATGGGGGTCGCCTAAGACGACAAGCCGTAATCGATCATTCATGCTAATTCCTTGAGTGCGCGATTAAACAAATCTTCGGTCGTGACGATGTCCGCTATGGCTTGTTGAATGTTCATGGGAACATCCTAGCACAACACAATCCACTCGTGCCAGATGTTATTTCAACCTCTAAGCGGAATCTGGGGTTAATAAAGAAATCCAAACAACCAGAGCGGAATTCGATTTCCGGAGCCGTACTCTATATTGTCCAAGACGAGATAAGAAGCAGGTGTATCCGCGATTTGTGAAGACGATTTGCTTCTGCCGCCGACTTCGATAGTGATGGTATTGTCCAGAAGGAAATCGCCACGCGTGGACGCTGTCACATGAGCCACTGACGACGCTTGATTGAAAAAAAAGGTCTCGCGCTCATTGCCGACATTCGGTACCTGCTGCTCAAATGCATGGATGAAGTTCGTGTTGTCCAGATAGATTTTCTCCGGCTTGGCCAACACGTTGAACCCTCCCCCTTTGGGTGAAAGCAATCGCACCAAACCAGCCCGCTCCAGCCAGGCCAAGTAGTTCAACAAGCTGTTTCGGCTTACGCCGATCTGGAGACTCAAATCGCTGATGTTTGGCGTGAAAGGAACCGATTTGGAGATCAGCCATAGCAATTTCTTGATTTTTGGTATGGTGTGGACTTCGATGCTCTCCACGGCAGGCAAATCCGATTCAAGAATCAAATTGGCAACAGTCGCCAAACGGGAATGAAACCCACGAACATCCTCTTTGTAGAAAGGATAGTATCCATGGCGCAAGTACTCCTGAAAAGCGGGAATTGGTTTGACACGCTCGACAATCCCTACCGCCAATTTGACGTGTTTATCCAGAATACTTGAAAGGGGAAACACTGGGAACTGCTCTCCACGGTCAAGCTCGAGAAACTCGCGAAATGACAAGCCTCGCATATCATACATCAGAGTTCGCCGACTTAAGTCCGCTTTTCCATTGTGAATTTCCAGCAACGAAGAGCCCGTAAAGACGACTCGCATCTCCGGGAATCCATCATGGATGTTTTTGATCTCCTGCGACCAGTTCCGGTACTTATGCACCTCATCAAGAAATAGCACTTTCCCACCCTGCCTGTCGAAGTCCGCAGCCAGATCCAACAAAGAGTTTCCGGAAAACCACAAGTTGTCAAGACTAGCATAAAGAACAGAATCCGGTGCCGCACCAAAGCCCATCTTAATATGCTGCAAAAGCATCGTTGTCTTGCCAACGCCCCTTGCTCCCGTAATGCCGATCAGTCGCTGATCCCAATCAATCTGGCTATGGAGGTATCGAACGAACTGCGTTTTTGTTCGGGATAACCTTCGATAAAAGTCTTCAAATAATGTTTGCATAGCGGAAGCTCCAATGTACTCAATAGCCCAAACTGTATTCTATAGAGATCAACAAGTCAATAGTTTTGTTGTCTACAAACAACAATTACGCATAGCTAAGAACGACGTAAATACCCAACAACCAACACGAAATATCCAAGGATCAAATAAAAGACCGCTCGCAAACCCACGGTGGCATCAAAAGACTTCGTGAAATCAGCGCAGAATCCTTCTCTCGACTAAATCGAAAAAATCGGCTGAATCAATTTTGTCGAATCACTCGAATAGCTCGATTCCGTCGAAAAACCTTGGGCTTTTAAACCTAAAATCTAATCGGTTGTAGTCTCGACAAAGCTAACGACAAAGGATGGCAGAATGCTCCTTTGAGTGACACTGCCACACGCCATCACGGCAGGTCAAAACGCGACAAAGGGCAAGATTGATTTTTTAATTTTTTAGGGATTCAAATCCATAAACATCTCCATGCAAGATAGTTTTAGGATTCAGATCCATAAAAACATTGACGTTTCAGTCTCATCTGTGTCATAGTTGCATACCAATAAGGGAGGACTTCCATGGTCAGAAGAACGAGATATTTGAAACAACTGGCAGCCTTACAGGACAAGCACATCATCAAGGTCATCACGGGAATCAGGCGATGTGGAAAATCCACTCTACTCGACCTTTTCCGAGAAAAACTTTCTGATGATGGCGTTCCAGCCGACCGCATGGTTTCAATTAACTTCGAAGACATGGATAACACCGACCTCTGCACACCAGATAAACTTCACGCCCACGTTAAATCCAAACTCGCCTCTGGTAAAACCACCTATGTCTTTCTGGACGAAGTTCAAAATGTCGTCGATTTTCCGCGGGTTGTCAACAGCCTATTCACGCACAGGAACATCGATATCTACCTGACGGGCTCGAATGCGTTCATGCTTTCTAACGAACTTGCAACCCTCCTTTCTGGTCGCTATATCGAAATAAAAATGCTCCCGCTTTCGTTCACAGAGTACATCAGTGCCATCGGTGAGTCCACGCCATCAAGCCAACTATTCCGCCAATACCTAACCGAAGGTAGTATGCCGGGTGCACTTGAGTTTAGGGGAAATGCCCAGTCTCGATTTGACTACCTCACCGGTATTTACAGCACTGTCGTTCTTAAGGACATCGTGCAACATGCCAAAATCGGCGATTTAATGACATTGGAAAGCATTATCCGGTTTGTCTTCGACAATATAGGAAACACTCTTTCCTCAAAGAAAATCGCCGATACACTGACGTCGGGAGGGCGGAAAACAGATGCAAAGACCGTAGAAAAGTA
>CAZUAY010000100.1:0-12814 GCA_964618405.1 uncultured Lentisphaerales bacterium | reverse complement strand
ACAGTGCTATGCTTCAAATAAATCGGAGTCGCTTATACCCCGTGAACGGTTACATTTCTCTTTTGTGTCGTCTGTCGTTGAATCGCACGATTCATTAGTTGAGGAAAAATGAACGTATTTAAAAGTCAAAGTGCCATCCCAGAGAATTCTGGACACTCGCGGCAATCCTTTAAGCATTGCGGCTCTTTTGGACTGTGCATAGTTGCGCTCATTGTCTTAACGTCCGGTTGCGCGTCGACTCGTATGGATCCGTATTTTACAGAGAAGAGGTCAGAGGCCAACGTCTATGTGTCACCTGTCCGCGAGGACATCTCGAAAATTGCTGTACTGCCTTTCCGTGGGCCAACCGAGCTGATTGGGTCTTCCGTTTCTGATATGCTTGTGACCGAAATGTTGAGAGCGAACAAATACACGCTTGTTGAGCGGAGCCAGATGGCGGGTGTACTGAGCGAAACAGAGTTATCACTTGCAGGGCTTTCGGAGAGCAAGGCCGTGGAAGTCGCCAAAATGCTTGGAGCCGACGGCGTCGTCATTGGCACGGTTGATGAATATTCAACGCAGGCCAAAAGCGGCAAGACCTACGCCGTTGCTGGTGTTTCAACACGCCTGATCAACTGCACGAGCGGACAGATCATCTGGAGTGCAGATCTTGCCAAAATGGCGGAGAGTGCTCATGTTCCGCTTTCTCAACACGGAAGAGCTGTGGTTCATGAACTCGTATGCGGACTGTATCAGAACTGGATCAAACAGAAGACGGTGCTCATTAAGAAGACGGCAAACTACTCGCGAAAACCGCCAACGGCATACAGTCCAGCTCCCGCTGAACCTCCTCCGATTCCTAGCAATTTGAAGGCATCCGATATGGGGCTTCGTGAGGTAACGCTGAGTTGGAAAGCTCAAGCGGCGACAGTTGATAAGCTCAAGATTCAACGCGCCGCTGCGATGATGGGTCCGTTTGTGACACTGGATACGGTGAGCCCCTCCCGCGAGACTTTTAGAGACCGAAAGGATCTCAACGATGCTACGGTCTATTATTATCGTGCGATAGCGGTGGGGGCCAACGGACTGGAAAGCAAGCCGTCGTCCGTCGTGGAGAGCATGACAGCGCCGCCCCCCGATCCGCCGGGTGACGTCAAAGTTGCGACTCCGTCTGCACGCTGCGTAGCCGTGTCATGGACTCCGCCACGCGCGGAAGGTGTCGAGCACTACCGCGTGGAACGCGCTGAGTCTGAGAAGCCGACGAGTTGGAGTCTGCGTGGCGAGACCAACAAAACGAATTTTATCGACGGCGGTAAATCAGGATGCGATATAGGGGACAGCACGAAATACCTCTACCGCGTCACGGCCATTAACCGCGTGGGTGTCGTGGGGACGCCGTCCTCAAGTGGCGAGGTGGAGACTCTGCCACCGCCGGAGATGGTTGCAGATTTCTTTGCGACGCCGTTGCAAGTCCGCTGCGTTCCGTTGGCTTGGGTGTCGAGTTCCGAAGCGGATGTCTGCGGCTATGAGCTGGAACGGCGCGACAATTCGCTTTCGACTTTTTCGCGGCTGACCGTGATCAAGGATAAGGACGAGACGCGCTATCTCGATGGACGTCGTGATCCGGGTGATCTTGCGGATGGGCAGACCTATGCCTACAGAATTCGCGCTTTCAATCGCGTCGGTTCATACGGCGACTGGACGGATCCCGTTGAGGTCGCGACCCGTTCTGTGCCTCCGGCTCCGGCGGGCGTTGAGGCGAAGAGCTGTCTCCCGCGCTCCGCAGAAGTGACATGGAATGCCTCAGAAGACGAAAAGGTTGTCGGTTATGTCGTGGAGCGTGCCGAGAGCGGAAGCGGTCAGTGGGTCAAGGCAGGGACGGTGCAGGGCGTCGGCACGACGAAACTGCTGGATCGTGCAGGCGCCTCGCCTGCGGCACCGACGGGAAAACTTAAAGACGGAATGAAGTATTCGTATCGCGTTGGCGCATTCAACACGGCGGAGGTGATGTCCCCATGGTCGGAAGTCGTTGAGGCCGTCACAAAACTAGCACCGGTTGCGCCATCTGGCATTTCAACGACGGACGACATTCCCAGCGAGGTGGTTGTGGCCTGGTCGGCGAATCCGGAGTCCGATGTCGAATTCTATGTCGTGGAGTCTAGAGCTATCGACGGGTCCCGCTGGCGTGAGCTCGGACAAACGAGTACGACGGTCCTCAAGGAGGAAAAATTGGGGCCTGGCGAAAAGCGCGTTTACCGTCTGAAAGCCGTTGACGTCTGCACCCATGAGAGCTTGTGGTCGGTTGAGACTGTGGGCTCGGCGCGCCCGTTGCCGGGAAGTCCATGCGAGGTCAGTGCGAAGTGGTCGCCGGAAGGAGCAACGCTATCTTGGAGTCCTCCGCGCGTGGGGATGACAGAATACCGCGTCTACAAAAAAGGATTTTTCTCGTCTGAGCAGATTGCATCCAGTACGGAGTCTACTCTTGTCATTTCTCCTGACTTGATTGGGAAAAAGGCGAAGCTGTTCGTAACCGCTCTTGATGAGAGGGGGTTGGAAAGTTTGCCGTCGGAGTCTGTTGAAATACGCCCCCTTTAGATAGGACCACAAACTCGACGAGGTATTTTATGAAGCATAATTGGATTGACGTGAAGTGGGCGTTCCGAACCGGAACCGTGTTGGTGGCGCTACTGCTGAGTACCGTCTGCGCTGAGGGTGGCGTTTTCGATACAATCGGGGATTTTGTCTTCCCTGCCGAGCGCAACAAGCGAGATAAGGAACGCATTTTGAGTGTGCTGGCGGCCCAGGGGGCCATTATCCGTAAGCCGGATGGAACCATCCGTGTGATCGATCAGCGCCATCTCGATAATATCTATGATTCTCTGCAATCCAACGGTGCTCTCGAAAAAACTTATGGATTCCGGAAAGACGATAAGGATTCGGATCGAAAATCGGGTCAGTTCTGGAAAAATTTCTTTGACGGGAAAGACTATACTCGTGGCGATACTCCCGCCACGATGGATCCCTTCGAGAACGACAGCTACGGCCTTGCCACCAAAATGCACTCCCAATTGACCACCGCGACCGACGACGCCTCCAGCCGTTACAATACTGTGGCCGGAGACCTTAAATTGCGCGGAGTCGACGTGATGGGAGACGAAATGCGTCGCGGTGTGGCAGCTGGAGCCGATGTCTATATCAAGGCGATGGATGCGCTCACGGGCGGCACTTCCACTAAAACCGTTGAATGGGCAGAGGAAGCCGCCAAATGGGTTAAGGAGACGGGGGAAGATCCCCAAAAGGCTGCATCGGATTACATCAAGGGAAAACTCAGGGAGGAAATCGAAAATAAAATGTCGGAGGGGTTGAAGAAGACCCTGGGCGAAGACCGATATGAGAGTTTGATGGAGAAATACGAGGGGTACGGCACCGAGCAGGAGAAGCTCAAGAAGCTGATGAGTGATATGTACAAGACGACAGGGGATGATCGTTTCAAGAATGCCGCAAGGAAACTCGATGAATATTCTGCCGACGAGCTTACCAAAAAGGTGACTGAAAACCTGTCAATGCCCAATGCTTTGAAAACGGATGAGGAAAAAGAAGCCGACAGAGAGGCTGAGGAGGAAAAGAAGACGGAAGAGGCCAAAGAAGCCGAGAAAGAGACGCAGGAAGAAAAAAAGGTAGAAGCGGCTAGAGATCCGGGTGTCGTCGAAAAAGAAGCCGAAGGAAAGAAGACGGGAGAGGCCGAAGAAGCCGAGAAAATTGCCGAGGAAGAAATAAAGGCGGAAGAGTCCGAAGAATCAAGCATCGACAAAAAAGAGATCGACAAAAGAGAGGCCAAGGAATGGCGCGTCGACAAAAAAGAAAAAGAGGACAAAGAACCGCGCATCGTCGAAAAAGAGACTGAAGAAAAAGAGCCCAAAGAAGCGCGCGTCGTCGAAAGTGAGACCGAAGAACAGGATGAAGGCAAAACCATCACCACCAAGGGCTATGTGGAAAATTCAAAGGGCCGCATTACCGTGACTGAAACCCGCGCCCCCGATGGTTCCTTGATCAGAACCACCGAGACAAGAACTGACAGCAGAGGCAACATCATCATCCAGACCACCTACGAAGGCGGAACCGGCGAGGGCAAAACCACCTCTCCCAGCAGCGACCTTCGCAATGCGGAGCCGGAGGCCAATCACGAGTCGGAGGATTCTGATGATGGTGATGAAGAGCAGAAGGCTGGACTCAAAGGATTTACCACGAAGCGGGGTGAGCGTACCGAGGCGAATGTCGAATCGTCGTTTGGGCTGATGGGAGAACAGCAGAATGTGGAGCAATCCTCAACTCGCGCGGATCAAGCGGAAGCCGATGCAAAGCATGCGGTTGATGCTGCGGGTGCTGATGCGCAGTATACCAAAGGGAAAGCGGCGAGTTCAACGGCAGCCTCGGATCGAGAGAATAGCTATGGAAAGGCAATCGCCGATGGCGTTCAGCGAGGTGTTGAAACGGGTTTTTCTGCTCTGGGAACATCTTTTGGAAGTTCGGCGGCAAAGCAGGTCTCGGATGCAGCATTTGGTGACCCCGATAAGCCCAAGCATCACGGTGGTGGACACAGCGGAGGCCACGACGGTGCGACTGTGACGGCGGGGAAGCCGACAGGGAAGCAGGGGGGAGGCTCGGTGAAGCAAGGCAGTGGCAAATCTGCCGGTAAAACGGGCGAGGGAGATCCTAAGACCGTTTCGACGGGAGGCAGCAAGCCTGCGGGTGAAGCCGCCGCTCCTGAAATGCGTCGCGCGGCATTTTGTAAAAAATGCGGATCTGAAATGACGTATAAAGGTGTCTATTATGCGGATGGAACGGCTATGTATTACTGCCCCGGGTGCAATGCAACGATGCACCATGTCAATGGACCGTGCCCTTACGAATTTCGTAATGTTCCGGTTGGCAGCACGCCGACTCCACCGAAGCCTCCAACAACTACAACGCTTCCGACGACCACGACGACGCCAGTGACGACATCGTCATCGTCTTCCTCTTTTTCCCCAAGACCCACGAAAGGCAAGAGTGGTGGCACTCTGGTTTACTGCAAGAATGCTGGGTGTAATAATGCCAAGGAAGTCCTGATGGGGGACACGACTGCTCCGTGGGAATGTAGTTCTTGTTTTATGAAAAGGTATAATCAAGAGCATCCACAGGAAACAACGAAAAGCGTAAACGAAAAGAAGTGAGGTGGGCGGTGCGTCTACGGTGTTTTAATAGCCGACTAGAACTTAGAAAAGAGACTCTAAAATGAAAAATAGAAATCTCCACGGGTGGCAACCAAGTTGTCAGCACAAAGAAATGCAAAACCGGATTGGCATGGTAGCACTCGTGGTGGCCTTGTCTGGAGTTTTCGCAACTGCTAACGAAGTCGCCTTTGTTTTTGGAGCGAAGGAGGGGACGGCCGTGGAATCCATGGATGGGGAAGCCCGTAAAGCTGTGGAAAATGTTGAGAAACGCTTAAAGGGTGTCGAATCGTCGCTGGAAGTCGTCGAGGCGCGTCTCGGTCGCGCCGTGCAAACGCCAACGCTTTCGCATAACATAGAGCGCCGTCTGCAGGAAGTTGAGCGGCGGCTCACCAAAATAGAACGCGATTTGAAGCAGCTTGATTCTCTGGCGCGTGACGTGAAGCGCATGGAAGATCGTCTGCGTAAGCTGGAAAACCGAATGTGATTTTATCATGGCGGGACGTTGAGCCTGCCCACATCAAAAGGAAAATAGTATGAATCGACCCCTACTGGCAGCCCTTGCGGCTGTGACGCTCTCGCTGACCTCGGCCGCCGCCGTGCTTCCCAAAGTGATGATCCTCGTGGACGAGAAAAGTCTGGGGACGATCTCGACTTCCGAGATCGAGGCGATGGCCATCAAGATGCTCGGCGAAAAACACGTTGAGACCGTAGACCAAGACATGGTTCAGGCGAATCTGCAACGCATGCGGCAGGCCTTGAAAGGAGCGGGCGACACCCGAGGAGCCGCCGCACTGGGTCGAGAGTTTGGCGCAGACATCGTGTTGATCGGTGAGGCGGTCGTCAAGCCCTCGGCTCGGCGGATCGCGGAGAGCAACTTACGAGCTTATCAGGCCGCCGTGACGCTCCGCGCTGTTCGAACCGACAATTCGGTCAACCTAGCCTCCGCGTCGGAGGATACCTCTATTGTCGCGCTTGACGATGTCTCGGGCAGCGCGAAGGCATTGAAAGAAGCGGGCAAAAAAGCCCTCGGTGTGCTCATCCCCGCGATGCTGACCAAGTGGGGGAAGACGACCGGGGTTGAGGCCGCAAAATCTAAAATCAACTTGGACATTACGGTGGGGGGTGTAGATCAGATTTGGAAGTTGAAGGCGATTCGGGAGAAGCTCCGGTCGATGAAGAATGAAATTGATTCCGTGATACAGCAAAGCTATGCACAAGGGCTTGTCGTTTTCCGTGCGGTGTCGCTCCTGCCTTCAGAGGAGCTGGCAGAAGCCGTGGTCATGGATCCGCCTGCGGATTTGAAAATCCAGGTCATTGAAATTAAACCGGGCTCCTTGAGCTTGCGCGCGGTTGAGGTTGAGGTTGAGGCTGAGGAATAGCCCGAGCTGGATCGCACTGACTTTTGTTGTCGAGTTTGTATTCAGAATTTTAGGTAAAATGAGACTATAGATATGAAAATACAAGAAAAAGCCACCCTGAGCATTGCTGGACTCCGAGCTGTTGTATTGACCGTGTTGATCGGTAGTTTCGCCTTCTGTTCTAGGGCTCAGAGCTCCGAGGGCGATACGTCGACTCTCGTCCTTCTGAAATCCGTTTATCGTTTGAGTGTGGGCGGCCAGATTGTAGCCGAGTCTCAGAAGTTGTGCGCACAATCTGATGCGGTGGCATCCGAAGAAATCCAACGGGCGGTTGACGAGAATCAAGCGGATCTTGGGGATAAAATTCGACGTGAGCTTGAAGCGAGTTTTGGGACAATGGCGCGTGATGAATTTGGGACTTTTGTTGACGCGCTGAGTAAGGCTGAAGCAGAAAACGATGCCGAGTTTCTGACACGGATTGTTGAGAGTGCTGGAAACTGGCGTCAGCCGCCGACAACTTATGCGGCGTTGCGCCAGACGATGGTTCAGGATGTTCTGAAAGCCGATATTGCATCGGCCGGAAATTTTCTGGCCGAAATCCAAACGTGGCTCGACTTACGAGAAAAGTCTGATCACGTGCCTAATTTGAGCGAGTGGCTGAATCGAAATAATCCGGTGCAGCGTGTCGTGGTGAAGTCGCCTAAGCCGCCGCGTAAGCGTAACTCGCTTCGCGATGCAGAAGCACCCGCGACAGCCTACGACGGAGGCGATGACGACGGATCGGGTGCCTTGGAAAGTTTCGGTTCCGCGCGAAGCGAGCGCCGCCAAAAATCACTTGAAAATGCGCGTGCCGGAATGCAACAAGTCGCTGACGAGCGTCGCATCGCCGAAGAGGAGATGGCATCGAAGAAGCTTGCGGCGGCTCAAGCGGAATCCGAGGCCGTTCGGAAACATGCCGAGAAGCTTGCAGCATCTGAAACCGAGGCGATCGAGCAGCGAAAGAACAGTTGGAGCGGCAGGCTAAAGTCGATTGTCAGTACCACCATTGGCGCGACCACCGGAGCTTTCCTTGGCAACGTGGGAAGTCGGGCTGGGGAAGCGGCCGCGGATGCTGTGTTTAATACAGAGAAGTAGCGAGTGGCGAGTAGCGAGAAAGTATGAAGTATGAATGAGGACAAGCCAGAATGACTCGGTTCTGATGGACTGAAAGTAGATAACGTGTCATACTGGTTCTGTCTTGATAATTTTGATGCTTGAGGAGAAAAGATAATATGAATAAAGAATTATTGACGCTAGCTTTGGTTTTGGGCGTTGTCGTGGCAGGGTGCAGGCATACGGGCTTGGTGGTGCAGAGCCCCCACCCCCCTGTGTTATCGCCCGAGCAGCGTCGTGATATGCAGATTAAACAATGGCCGGTGCCGATTGATATCGTGTTCGGTGCCACCCTCGCGGAGATTCAAGATCTTGGATGGTCGCTGGATTCCGTTGATAAGGCGTCTGGAATTATACGTGCTTCCACTGTTAAAAAACTCGAGGCGTTTGGGCCCGAGGATGAGCAGTACTATGATGTTGGTGTGCGGAAAAAGACAGCGAAAAGTCGCTCTGATGTTTCCAAGAAATGGACGCGCTGGATGGAGGCCGTGATCCACATTGAACCGTGGGGCGATAGCAAGTCTCGTCAGCGAATTGTTTTGAATTTGCGCGGTACGTTGCCGTCGATGTCATATCTTGAACGCCAAGAAAGTAACGGATTCAGCCGCGGTCGTGACGTGATGATCAACGCACCGGCAGTCGAACAGTCGGTAGAGGTTGAACTCCCCGAGGCGTACACAGAACTCTTTGATCGGATTGAAACCGGCATTGCACAGCGAAAAGCTGCAGGGCAGGGGAAGTGAGACTTATGAATTATGACTTATGAATGATGAATTACTAATAGTGAACGGCTTCGTCCACGTCCCTGACCGTCCCTGCAAGTCTCTGTTTGTCCATGTTAAATTGTCACAATTTCAAAAAAACCAATTAGGATAGAATATGATTGATTCGATTTCGCTACGAAAAACTGCACTCGTTTGCATTTCACTCTGTGTTATGGTGATGCTGTCTGGCTGTGCTTCGTCTGGTCCTGCTGGCCATTTTGAGGATGCAGGAGACGATGCCAACGTCTTTGTTTCGCCTGGTCATTCCGCAATTACCAAGGTTGCGGTAATGCCGTTCAAGGCTCCGACTGAACTCATTGGTGCGGCGGTTTCCGATCAAATTCTGACCGAGCTGCTCCGTACGGGGCGGTATGAGCTTGTTGAGCGCAGTCAGATGGCGCAGGTGCTGGGAGAGCAAGAATTATCGCTTGCTGGGCTTTCGGCTGGTCAGGCAGCGGAGGTCGGGGCGATGCTGGGTGCTCAAGGGGTGATCATCGGTACGGTTTCAGAATATGAGAAGGTCGCCTACCGTGGAAAAACAATTCCAGTGGTGGGAATTTCCGCCCGATTGATTGATACCAAGTCGGGGAAAATTATTTGGAGTACGGATGTTGCGCAGCGCGCCAGAAACTCCTCGGTTACGCTCTCCGAGCACAGCCGCCATGTCGTGCATGAACTCATCGGCGGCGTGTTTGCCAAAATGCGCTTAGTTAATTAGAGTTCAACTCTTTCGTATGAAAAGGAGGAATTAAGATGGCTTTAAAAGTTCTTGATCGATTTCCCGGCAGCAATGTTCGCGTGTTAGAGATCCGCACGAAGGCGGGGGATCCAGAAATTTTTTTCACGCCCGATCCGTGTGGTGGCACGGAGGCACTTTGGTTTGACTTTCGGTTGCACGACTCGACGCCTCCGGCTACTGGGGTGCCGGAGACGCTGAAAGTAACGCTATTATTCGTCGAAACGCTTCTTATGGGCAATAACCTAGCCGCCATAAGGCCGGTGCTTCGAGAACGCGGCAAAGCTTGGAACCGGCTTAAGGCACCTGAGGTAAAGCGCGACGCAGAAGGTCAGTCACAGCTTACGTGGATCGTTCCCTATCCGGTAGAGCCTATGGAGTTCGCGTTTTGCATCCCTTATGGCACTGATGAGCTTACCACGACACTTGACCACTGCAAAGGCTATTGGCAGGAGCGCGACATTGGACTGACGCAAGGCGGAAAAGTTATGAAACGGCTTTCGAATAACATCTGGAAGGGCTGCGACTCGTGTCCGAATCCGCGTGGCTTGTACCTTGTGGCTCGGCAACATGCGGGCGAGACTCCGGGCTCATGGGTCCTCGATGGTATGCTGGAAGCGTTCTCACGTGCGAAACCTGTGAACTGGTGCATCTGGGTTATGCCATTTGCTAACTTAGACGATGTTCTTTCCGGCGCTTACGGCAAGGATCCCTATCCATACGATCTGAATCGTGCGTGGGGACAGCCTCCGATGCGACACGAGACGTTGGTGATGCAACGCGATCTGCACCGATGGGCAACGCGGTGCAAACCCGAATTAGTTCTTGATCTGCATGCACCTGGAGGCTCCGAAGATCTGGGTGTTTATTCATTTGTCGGCGATTCAGGTAAGCCAGAAATTGATAAAGCCAATCTGGCATGGACGAATCTCTTCAAAGAAGCACTGTTGCCCGATTATGCAGTCGATGACTTTGTAAAGGTGGCTAATTATCCTTCCCGGTGGGATGGCCCGAAGCTCGCTGATTTCGTTCAAAAAGAAATCGGATGTAGTGCCTTATCTCTAGAAACGCCGTACGGGCTCATCCGCGATACCGTGCTGTTTCAGAAGCACTACCGTGAAATCGGACAGAAGCTGACCCGAGCAATCTTGACACGTTGGGGGCGTGGAACGAGTTAAGTCTATTGCGGCCATTTCCAGCTAGACCACAACAAACCCCGTTCTTAAACGGCACACATACTCGCCCCGCTTACTCGACCTGTTTTGACGCGTACCCCTTAAAAATCGTCTCGACAAGACGTATAAAAATAGTGTAGCTTAAGTCCGTGGTTTTGGTTTTCAAATTATTGCGGTGGCAAGGTTCAGACACTGCCACATATCAATCGAGTCACGATACAAGAAGGAGCTGTTTTCATGAAAAAAGTACTCTCGTCAACTTGTGTAGCGTTATGTTTAGTTTCTCTGAATGCCTCTGCGGCATTTCGGGCTGATGTCATTTCTGATCGTGATCCCGCGATCGAGGGAGAAACATGGGCGTTTCAGCTGTCTACTGGCCTTATTGACGGGAAGGCGAAGGAATATGTCTTTGTCTACGATGAGGAATTAGGCGGAGGTCGCTACAAGCTCAGTCAATTGGATTGGGACATCAAACGGGTTGTGATGGTGGGCGGTAATCTGACGTTCCGGGATGGCCGTGGGACGATCAATGTGGGGTATTGGAAGGCCCTGACAGAGGGCGATGACGGGCGTATCAAGGACTACGATTGGTTCAATCCGGAGTCTTCTGACTGGACTGAGTATTCCGATTCTGCCGCCGATGTTGTGGATGCGAGTATTTTTGATATTAATGGTGGCTGGGAATTCTTGCACGACACCATGGGATTCAATGCTCGGGTTTTGTTTGGCTATAAGCAGGATGTATGGAAATGGGATGCTCGTGGCGGATACGGGCTTTATTCTGAGCTAGATTACGAACCGTATTATTTTGGTGATCAGACGGTCGTGAAATATAAACAAGAAATTTCCATGCCGTATCTGGGAAGTAGCGTGGATTGGGTTTACGGCAGATTTATGCTGTCGGCTTATTGCACGTATAGCCCGTGGGTTGATATCGACAGCAGAGACAACCACCTTCTGCGTGATCTCAAAATTACGGATAAGTTTAGAGACGGTGAGATGCTGGCGGCTGGGGCTTCGGCCAAATATGCTTTTGAGTCTGGATGGTTTTTTACGGCTGCAGTCGACTTCCAGAAAATCAACTTAATCGTGGGAGATGCGAGTTATCATCGGTATGATCCAGGTCGTGACATTAAGCAGTATGAGAAGTACAGTGACTATGCGGGTGCGTCTAACGAATATTTCGCGCTTTCACTAGGTGTGGGAAAATCTTTTTAGCAAAGGCGGCAAGAGAAGGCGCGAGGTGTGAGTGACAGCCGCGATCGGTGATCGCGGAGGATTGTGGGTGATACTTCTACAGTGGATTCTGCTTCTGCGGAGTGCAGGTGCTGCGCCCAGCTTCGTAGATGGCGAAGATAGTCTTGGCGGTTTCCGCTGCGGATTCGGCGCTAACGAACGGGGGGCGTCGATCGCGGACGGCTTCAATAAAATCCGCAATCTGCGCAAGGTGGCCTGAGCCGTAGTAGGTTTTACCGAGTTCTGCAACTTTGGGCGCAATGGCTTCGTTGAGACGCGCTTGCATGGATGATTCGACTGCTTTGTCTTTGAACGTCAGCTTTGCGACCTTGTCGTCGCGGATTTCTAATGCGCCGTCGGTGCCGTGAAAAGATAGCGTGGCTTCCCATCCGAGGTTGCTGGAGGAAGTCGCTTCTATTGTGCCGATTGCACCGCATTTGAGCTTTAAAACGGCGGCAGCGGTGTCTTCGGTTTCGATAACACCTTGGTGCGTGATGTTCGAAATCATGCCGACGACTTTGTCCATCCCGCCAGTGAGCCAGAGGAGCTGGTCGACGTAATGAATGGCTTGATTGATCAGCAAGGAGCCGCCCTCGAATTCCCACGTGCCACGCCAGGCGTCGCTCTTGTAGTAGTCGTTTGAGCGGAAGCAGCGGAGTTGGATGCCAGCGGTCAGTAGCGTGCCCAGTCGTTTTTCAGAGAGGATCGCGTGAAGTTCGCGGTTGATGGGGTCGAAGCGGTGCTGAAAAACACCACTAAAAATGCGGTCAGGATAAAGTTTGCCGGCCGCAAGCATTCGCGCAAGATTCGCGGTATTTTGGGCAAGTGCTTTTTCGCAGAGCACGTCTTTGCCGTGGCGAAGTGCGGAGACAACAAGGTCAGCGTGCGAGGCATGGTCGGTACAAATACTGACTGCATCCACATCTTGCGCACGAAAAACTTCTTCAGCAGAGACCGTGATGTTTGCGATGCCGAATTTCTCAGCTAATGCTTTCGCACGTTCTAGCTTTAAATCGCAAAGCCACACGATTTCGACATTCTCAAGCACTTGATAACACTCAATGTGTAACGGGGCAATCACACCGCAGCCGATGACGGCCACACGAACTTTTTTCATCTTAGTTTCTCCAAAAAAATTGCAGCCAATTCTACCACATTTTGGAGTCTATAAAAAGCCTAGAATAGTCATCGGACATTGGTC
>CAZUAY010000099.1:0-12843 GCA_964618405.1 uncultured Lentisphaerales bacterium | reverse complement strand
CTACGCACTACGTACTCATCACTCGGCTTGCCGAGACGGCTGCGCCCCACCTCGCAAAGAAGTGCTAGCGACTAGCGACTAGCGACTAGCGACTAGCGACTAGCAACTAGCGACTAGCAACTAGCGACTAGCGACTATAATCGGTCAGTGACGGGGGCACCCTCCGTCACTGACCGATTACTCAACGGATTTATTTCTCCGTTGACAGTTTTCATTGACTGAGTATAGACTTGGCTTGTTTTCCGATTCGTGAAGTCGCGACGAGCATGCGTTCAATAGGTCTACATCGGCAGTGTTTTTTGCTCGCTTTGCACTTGTGACTCGAGACGTAAAATAATGTTGTCCGGACAAAAACGCAATGGGGTCGAGAATAGAATGAATACGAATGAAGCAACCAGTAAACAATTGAAGGAAAACACCCGAGACGCATTTGTTAACAGCGAAGGCATACGCCCTGTAGCTTCCGGCGTAGAAAGCCTTGCATCTGTGGCCGCACGTAGCGAGGTCGGTATAGATCCACAGGATGTTGGGGGAGCCGCTGAACCGACACCCTACAACACGGAGAGCTTCGACCAGATCCGAGTACTCGATACGTGGCGCAAGTATGCAGACAATCTCACATGGGGTAAGGGGCAATGCCTAGCCATTCTCGACGATGGGTGCGATCTCTGCGATCCGCCATGGCAGGTCGTAATGCCCTGGGGGAAAAAGGTAATCGCAACCTACAACAGTATTGATGGGAATGATGATCCTACCCCTATTCCGCCCGGCTATCATGGCACCTCGGTGGGTTATCCTTCTTCTATGAATCATACCGGCATCCATGGCGTCGCCTATAATAATTTCGTCGCTCAGGTGAGATGCGTGAGCAAGGTTCATCTTAAGGGTCAACATGAGGCTTCGACCCTGGCGGCGGCACTACAATGGGTGCTGGATCATCACAAGCAATACAACATAACCACTGTCAATTTGTCACCTGTGGATGATGAGCGTCACCGCGAACCTGTACACACGCCGATTGATGAGAAGCTCATGGTACTTCGACAACAGGGCCTCTGGGTCAGTGCACCTTGCGGAAATCATCACTATACGGACGGCATCTCGTGGCCCGCATGCCAACCCTATTGCTTCGCCATCGGCGCGACCCTTCCCGGACAACATGTCGTTCATCTTGACCGCTTCGCTAACACGGATCTCTTGGTAGCCGCACAGGCGACCTCGTCATCGAATGCTTATGCGGCCGCATGTGCCATGGTTTTACGGGAGGCCATTGAAAACAGCGGTTATCCGTGGCAAAACGACGGAGCAAACTTGCCCGAAACACTCTTGGCGATCTTTAAAAATACAGGTATCCCCATCGAGGATCCGGCAACGAAATGTACGTTCCATGAGCTAAATTTGCTTGCGGCGGTGGATCATGTCCTTGGCGGAGCAAATTGATGCTGACACCACGCTAGGGTTTTAACAACAGAGAGGGAGATAATAAAATGAAAAAAATCATGTTGATCGGCGATTCAATCCGTATCGGTTATCAGGCTCAGGTTGCCGCCTTGCTTGGGGACGAGGCTACCTTGACATGGCCTGATGAAAATTGTCGTTTTTCCACCTATACACTCTTCAGGCTTTCTGCCTGGGTACCAGACGATGACTTCGATGTCATCCAGTGGAACAATGGCCAGTGGGACGTTTGTTATATGCCCGACGGAAAAATCCATACCCCTCTAGCCCACTATCTTGAAGTCCAAGAACGCATTGCAGCCCTTCTCCTCAAGAAAACGAAACGGCTTATTTTTGCAACAACCACCCCAGTTTGGCCACAATTCGCAAACGCGCCAGTCAACCCACGCTGCAACGAAGATATCATGGCATACAACAGTGCTGCAACCTCACGGCTCAACAGGCTTGGCATCGAGATCAATGATCTGTATTCTCCCATTGCGGAAGACATTACGCGATATATTTCGAAAGACATGGTCCATCTTACTGAGGCTGGATACGAGCGCTGTGCAAGCTGCGTAGCCGCAGTAATCAGAGGCTGAGGATGAAAAAGCTTGGGGAAAAGGTTTAACAACAAAAGGCCTCTTCTCCCATTTGAAAACGACACCCATGGCACCTTCTTCCGCCCTGAAGAAGCTATCTTTCAGCAACGCCTGTGGGGTTGGAGTTCTACACTTCAGACCGAAGTGAATCAAGCGCCCCATAGTTGTTTTACAACAAAAAAATAGGCGAGCCGATGGGCTCGCCTATCCTCAGAATATCGGTTCTTCTGCTAAAGTTTAGCGGATCTTGTTCGCAGCACGACGGCGTTCGATGATCTGCTCTGTGACGATAAACGGCACCGCCTCATACCGCTCGAACTGCATGGTAAAGGAGCCACGGCCCTGCGTTAGCGTACGAACGGTATTGGAATAACCAAACATTTCGCTCAACGGAACCATGGCGGTCACAATTTTCATTCCCGCCTTATCTTGCATTTGCTCAATCCGTCCACGACGCTGACAAATCGATCCCGTAACCGCGCCGAGGTAATCCTCAGGAGCTGTTACTTCCACCGACATGACAGGCTCCAATAATTCTGGATGACCGGCGATCATGAGCTTCTTGAAACACTGGCGACCCGCTTCTTGGAAGGCAAACTCGGAGGAGTCAACATCATGATAGGTGCCGTCGTAAAGCGAAACCTTCATATCCACAACCGGATAGCCAGCGTAAGGACCCCGAAGCATCGCGGAGATAATCCCCTTCTCAATAGCGGGTACATACTCCCCAGGGATAGAGCCGCCCTTAAGCTCGTTAACGAACGAGAATCCCTTGCCGGGATCCTGTGGCTCCAGCCGGAGGTAGACATGACCGTACTGACCACGACCGCCCGACTGCTTGGCGTGTTTGTAATCGCCATGGGATGCAATCGTTGCTGTCTCACGATAAGCAACTTCTGGACGACCTACGGCCGCCTCGACCCCAAATTCTCGCTTGAGACGGTCAACAATAATTTCGAGATGAAGCTCGCCCATGCCCGAAATAATCGTCTCTTCTGTTTCTTCATCGAAGTTGATGATAAACGTCGGATCTTCCTCGGCAAGCGACTGGATGCCCGCAACCATCTTTTCATTGTCGTTGCGGGTAAGAGGCTTAATTGAAATGGATATAACCGGTGCTGGGAAATCGATTGTTTCGAGACGGATAGAGTGATCTTTTGAACAGATCGTGTCACCCGTTCGAGTTCGTGAAAGCCCGACCACAGCGACAATATCGCCGGCATGTGCCTTAGCGATCGACTCTTGCTTATTCGCATGCATGCGCACAATTCGTCCGATACGCTGCTGTTGCTCGCGGGTGCTATTCCACACCGTAGCCCCTGTTTCGAGGGTGCCCGAGTAAAGGCGGATGTACACCAGCTTACCCATGTGTTTGTCCGACACGATCTTAAATGCCAAAGCGCAAAAAGGGTCGTTATCATCAGCCTTACGAACTTCAGGAGTCTCTCCTGCTGCAAGTTCATCGGCACTCATCGCTGCGGTGATCTGAGGAATATCAAGAGGCGAAGGCAGGAAATCGACAACGGCGTCGAGCAAAGTCTGAACGCCTTTGTTTTTGAAGGCGGTTCCGCAAAGAACCGGAACAATCATTCTTGAAACGGTGGCCTTGCGAATCGCAGGAATGAGTTCTTCGCGCGTGATTTTTTCTCCAGCGAAAAAGCGCTCGAGAAGCGCATCGTCGGTCTCCGCTACACTTTCGATAAGCTTATCGAGCCAACTCTGCGCTTCATCCCTCATCTCCGCCGGAATCTCCTCTTCGATGACCTTGAGACCCTGCGAAGCTTCGTCAAAATAAAGTGCCTTCATCTTCAAGACATCAACAACGCCGCGGAAAGTCTCACCTGCGCCAATGGGAATCGTTAGGGGCATCGGATTCGCCTTAAGAACATTTTTCATTGCGTTAACAACAGCAAAGAAATCTGCGCCAGTTCGATCCATCTTATTGACGAATGCAACTTTCGGAACTTCGTACTTCTCCGATTGGCGCCAAACCTGTTCGGTCTGAGGCTGAACACCGCCAACGGCGCAGAACAACGCAACTGCCCCATCGAGAACGCGCAAAGAGCGCTCAACTTCGGCCGTAAAGTCAACGTGCCCCGGCGTGTCAATGACGGTAACTTGATGATCGCGCCAGAAAGCCGTCGTCGCTGCAGACCCGATGGTAATGCCACGCTCTTGCTCTTGAACCATGAAGTCCATGGTTGCAGCCCCATCATGAACTTCGCCAATCTTGTGCGATTCACCGCAATAAAAAAGGATACGCTCGCTTGTTGTGGTCTTTCCTGCATCGATGTGAGCCATAATGCCGATGTTTCTAATCTTATCTAATTTTGCTGTTCTTTCCATACTCTAAAGCCTCTGCCGGATCTCTTGTCAACGTGTCTTTGTCTCTTTTAAAATTCGAATTCGTGAATCGTATCATAAATCTTATTTGAGAAACAAGGAAAAACCGTCTTAACAAGGGCACGAAAAATCACGAAAAATTATAAATCTTTAGAATTGCTTTGTTTTAAGGTGTGCGCTATACTTGGTTCCCAATTTTTACAGTTCGTTTTAAACGTCTATTTACCTCATAAGCACAGTTCCGGCAACGGCACTCAGCCACAATCATGAAATCTCCCGACATCATACTCGTCGTTAATTCAGGCTCATCCTCCCTTAAATTTACATTATATTCTATTGCCAAGGACAGTAAACGCATCGCGTGCGGCATTGTTGAGCGGATCGGGACCGCAAGCGCCAATATGGTTTACCGCAGGGCTGATGGGTTTAAATCCGAGTCGATTGTTGTCGCAGAAGACCATGCGGCTGCGCTGAAATTGCTCACCGAGTGCCTCATCGATCCGGAACGAGGCGTCATGACTTCCCTTAAAGATGTCGATGCCATCGGCCATCGGATTCTTCATGGCGGCGAACTTTTCAAATCAGCCATTGCAATAACTCCCGATGTCATGAAGAGTCTGAAGGCACTGGTTCCCCTCGGTCCACTCCACATGCCCGCAAACATTGGCGGTGTCGAAGCCTGCGAGTTGATTTTTCCAGGAGCCCCCAATGTAGCCGTGTTCGACACAGCCTTCCATCAGACCATGCCTGATCACGTGAGCCGCTACGCCATTCCGAATGAGTACTACGAAAAGTATGGCATCCGGAAATATGGCTTCCACGGAACGTCGCACCATTTCGTCACACTGGCCGCTTCCGAGTTTTTGGGTAAAAAACCTGAAGAACTTAAACTGATTACCTGCCACCTTGGGAATGGTTCTAGCCTCGCCGCCGTCAAATATGGCAAAGTATTCGATACGACGATGGGCTTGACTCCACTTGATGGGCTTGTCATGGGGACCCGGTGCGGGAACCTTGATCCTGCCGTTGTCCTCACGCTGATGCGTCTGGGTATGAGCGCTGACGAGATCGACAATCTTCTCAACAAAAAGAGCGGTCTCCTTGGTGTCGGTGGCATCAACTCCGGCGACATGCGCGACATCGTTAACAATGCCGCAAAGGGCATCAAAACGGCCCAAATTGCTCTCGACATGTGGGCCCACCGAGTCGTCCTGTTCATCGCAGGTTACAGCGCGTTGATCGGCGGTGCCGATGCGATCGTCTTCACAGGTGGAATCGGCGAAAACAGCTATCAAGCCCGTGAACGCGTCGTCGCCCAGCTCGACTCAATCGGTTGCCATATCGACCGCGAAGCCAACAACACCCGTCGCGGCCCCTGCTATATTTCTACCCCCGAGTCTAAAGTCGCCGCTATTGTCATGCCAACCGACGAGGAAATGATGATCGTCAAGGAAACGCTCGATATCATTATGGCTCAGTAAGACCTAGCGACACATCAAGCACGAACCCAGTTATCTATTTATAAACGCAATGAACTTCCTCCAAACGATTCTTCCCAAAGCAAAGTCTGCCCAAAAAAACATCGTCCTTCCCGAAGGCATGGATCCACGCATCGCCAAGGCAGCCTATCTCCTTGCCAAAGACGGCATCTGTAAACTGACCGTCCTTGCCACTCCGTCCGAAATTGCGGAAGCCTGTGCCAAGGCTGGGGTTTCATTCGCTGGACTTCCCATCACGGTCGTTGACTACACGACAGACTCTCTCGGTAATCAACTTGCTGCCGCACTCTTCGAGCGTCGAAAAGCCAAGGGTCTGACCGAGGATGAAGCCCTAAAGCTGATCCGTGGCAAACGTCTCTACTTCGGCAATATGATGCTTTCTACCGGCCTCGTCGACGGACTCGTCGCAGGCTCAATCGCCTCAACGCCAGACATGTTGCGCGCCTCCTTCCACTGCGTTGGAACCGCTAAGGGAATCAAGCTCGGTAGCTCATGCTTCCTTATGGATCTCCGAGAGCCGACAGTCTCCGGCGACGAAACTGTCCTCTACGCCGACTGCGCCGTGAACCCCTGCCCTACTGCCGAGGAACTCGTCGACATCGCGCAAGCGACGGCAACCAGTTGTAGTGCCCTGCTCGGCAAGAAACCAAAAATCGCGTTTCTTAGCTTTTCCTCGAAAGGTAGTGCACAGCACGACCTCGTTACCAAAATGCAACGTGCCACGGAGCTGACAAAGGCTCGCTTCGCCGAACTCGGCATCGAAGCCGATGTCGATGGCGAACTCCAAGCTGATGCCGCACTCGTCCCATCGGTCGGAGCCTCGAAGGCTGTCGGCAGCCTTGTTGCTGGCCAAGCCAATGTGCTGATCTTCCCCGATCTTCAAGCGGGCAACATCTGTTACAAGATCACCGAACGCCTCGCTGGCGCCACGGCCTACGGCCCTATCCTTCAAGGTCTCGCGAAACCCGTCAACGATCTCTCACGCGGTTGCTCGGCAGACGACATCGTCGGCGTCGTTGCCATCACAATCTGCCAAGGGCTGTAAACCCAATAATACGGTTCGGTTGGATAAAACGTAAATTTACATTTACAGAAATCACGATGAAGAAAGGAGTCTGTAATGGGTCGATTCACCGTAGCTGAGTTTTGCGTTGGTGGTGGTGGGCAAGCTCTTGGTCTTGAGGCCGCAGGCTTTGACTGCACAGCCGCTGTTGAGATTGACGAAAATTGTTGTACTACACTTCGACTCAACCGCCCACAATGGAATGTACTGCACGAAGACATGCGACTCGTAGATGGTAGCCAGTGGCGCAACGTAGATCTGTTTGCCGCCGGTGTCCCGTGTCCCCCATTCTCTATTGCGGGTAAGCAGCTCGGAACCGACGACGAACGCGATTTATTCCCTGAAGCGATTCGGATTATCGGGCAAATGAAACCAAAAGCAATTATGCTCGAAAATGTTCCGGGATTTGCTTCGGCTAAGTTCTCTGATTATCGCGACAAATTACGACTCCAATTACTGGATCTTGGCTATGAATCAGACTGGCGAATCTTACAGGCTGCCGACTACGAGGTTCCTCAATTACGCCCTCGTTTTATTCTCGTTGGACTCCCAAAGAAACGAATGTCTTATTTCGAGTGGCCACACCCGATTAACCGAGAAGTTACCGTTGGGAATACACTTCGAGATTTAATGTCGCAGAGAGGGTGGAAAGGCGCTGATCAGTGGGTGGAAAATGCGCAGAAGATCGCACCAACGGTTGTCGGGGGATCAAAAAAACATGGCGGTCCAGATTTAGGCCCCACTCGCGCTCGGAAGCAGTGGCTTGAATTGGGAGTTGATGGCCTCGGGATCGCGAACGAGCCTCCAGCATCTGATTTCCCCGTAGATGCGATTCCTCGCTTAACTGTCCGTATGGTTGCAAGAATTCAAGGATTTCCCGACTTTTGGAAGTTCAGTGGAAAGAAGACAGCAGCCTACAGGCAAGTTGGTAATGCTTTTCCGCCACCCGTCGCTTCATCTATCGGACTCGCAATTTCAAATGCTTTAGACGGCAAAACCCCATCAAACAACCCACGAAAAGCAATTCAATGGAAACTGTTAGAGCAGGCAGTTCCATACTATTGATATTCAGGCGAGGTAGACATGAACAAAATCGGCTCAAAAGAGAAGATTAGGCGTTTTTTGCTTGCCAACATCGGTCGTGTGATAGAATCGCATGAGCTACAAACAGCAGCAGATGGAGCAGTTCAATACAGCCGTCGCCTGCGAGAACTGCGAGACGAGGAAGGCTGGCCGATTCTGTCACACAATGACAGTTCCGAATTAAAGCCGGGGCAGTACTTGCTTCGTGATGAACCTCATCACAAAGAGAGACCAAGTTTTACCCGTACAATTTCCGCACGGCTTCGAGCTGAAGTCCTTGATCGTAACGGCTTCACATGCCAAATGTGCGGGTTAACTCCGGGTGAAATTGATCCGGCGAGCGGCAGACTGGTTAGACTTCATATTGGTCACATCAAGGACAAATCGCTCGGCGGCAAAGACGAACGCTCCAACCTTCGTACCCTCTGTTCCACCTGCAATCAGGGTGCAAAAAATATTACACCGGAAAAGCCGGGTGCTATATGGTTGCTTTCACAGGTTCGACGGGCTGGGCGAGACGAACAAAAAGCCGTGTATGAGTGGCTTAAGACCAAGTTTACGTAGAGGTGAAAGGAAAACTATGCTTGGTGCCCGGTGCAGGACTCTGCCACGCCAACACTTCTCGCGTGCGCAATGCACCGTTGTCCGATTTCAGTCACCGCTGCGTTCAGGAGCATCCGAACCTTCCCGTTACAGGGCCTCTTCAAGTTTCTTGAACAGAATGTCCGCAACCGCTTCCGTATCCTTGTCCTCGCACAGGGCATGCAGGGTCTCATCGCAATATTTCGAAGCAACCCACTTCGCCACGACACTCGGTGTCTTGCCAGAAAGCTCCACCAACTTGAGCAGAAGCGGATCTTTTGCCCATTGAGCCTTCTTCAGCCAAATCATCTTTTCGCAGAGCGCCGCAAAGGGCGAGGCGCTGACATGGATGACATTGTCGATCGGATCGATGACCATCTCTAACACACCCGCTCGGTCGTAAAGATAGCCACGAATAGACTCCTCAAGTGCTGCCGCTGGATTCTCGCAGCCGACAACAGCTTCACGGAATTCATGCCAGTCCATCTCGAAATCGAGTAGCATCGCCATCACCGCTGCGCCTTCAGCAACGTACTCATGACGAGTCGCAAGATAAAATCCGTTGAGCACATAGAGATAATTCTCTTCAAACCACGACACGTAGATGTCTTTTTCAATTTCAGTAGCGCCGTACCGCGCCCAATCTGAGCAGAGCTTTCTCGGGGACATGCCATCAAGCCGAACACAGGCATCCCTGCTACTGACTATTTTGCCTTGTGCGACAGCCTCGTCCCACGCGACACGGAAGGCATCCTTAAACACTTCCTTTGCAGAATCGGATACGATCAGTTTCGAAACGTCTTGAATTAACGCTGCACGTGAAACGGATTCAAAGTGATGGTCAATAAGGCCGCCCGACTCCATCTCGGCATTCGTAAAAACTTTTTGGAAGGGAACTTTGACATCTCCATCCTCAAACATATCGCCGATGTAAGTCGCCACTGCTTGCGATTTCATCGCATGCGGCTTAATAAAGGCAAAGGCTTGGTTCCTCATTTTGTCCAGCCCCCCTGCAAATCGATATGTGTGAACTTCATGCGACCTTCCGCAAAAGGAGTCACCGTCTGCCCGTGTCCGCGCAATTTCCACTTGTAGCTCATCAGCCCCTCAAGCCCTACCGGACCGCGAGCGTGCAACTTCGACGTGCTAATTCCGACCTCCGCGCCTAAACCAAAACGGAAGCCATCTGCAAAACGCGTGCTACAGTTCCAAAAAACATCAGCCGAATCCACGCGATTCATAAACGCCTCAGCCGTCGCCGAATCTGTCGTGATGATCGCATCGGTATGCCCCGAACCATGGCGATTGATGTGGTGTATCGCCGCATCGAGATCATCAACGACTTTGATAGCCAAAATCAGATCGAGATATTCGGTGTCCCAGTCGATATCGGTCGCTGGCGTGCAGGCAATCAGCTTGCATGTCCGTTCGCACCCACGCAATTCGACGCCACGGGCAACAAGTTTTTTCTGCAATATAGGCAGGAAAGAGCTCGCCAAATCGGCATGGATTAGCAAGGTTTCCGCTGCATTACAAACCGCAGGGTACTGACATTTAGAATCGGTCACGATGTCCACAGCCATCGGCACATCGGCGCGGGCATCCACATAAACATGACAGATTCCATCGGCATGTCCCATCACAGGAATGCGCGTATGATCCATGATATACCGCACAAAAGCGTTTGAACCGCGCGGAATCAACAGATCAATGTACTCATCCAACGCCAGCATCGCCCCCACATCCTCGCGCGTCTCCAGCAACTGTATCCAACCTTCCGGAATTCCAGCGGACACACTCGCTTGGAGGATGACCTCATAAAGCCGTCTATTGGTGCGCACCGCCTCGCTGCCGCCTTTGAGCAAGCAACTGTTGCCACTCTTGAGGCAGAGGGTTGAAATCTGCACCAGCGCGTCAGGACGCGACTCAAAGATAATGCCCACGACGCCGAGCGGACACGACACGCGGGTTAGCTCAAGACCTGGCGCCAACTCGGTTTGCTTCTGGACGAGACCCATCGGATCGGCAAGACCCACAAGGGATTCGATACCGCTGACACAGTCTGCAATTTTTGCCTGATTAAATTTCAGACGCTTGAGAAGTGCTGGAGCCAATGCCGCCTTCTCCGCGACCAGCAGATCTTCTTGATTCGCCTTCTCGATAGAAACTTTCTCCGATTCAAGCGCTCTCGCAATTGCAATCAATGCACGATTTCGCACTTCAATCGAGACTGCGGCCAGCGTCTCAGACGCTTCACGGGCTGCCGCTGCCATCGTGGTAATATCCATGTTCAAAATTCCTGTTTTGTTCCTAAATGTCCATTGGAATACCGACGTCCATGCTGCCAGAGCGGAACCCTTCAAGATCGAGGGTGACATAGTCAAAGCCGAGTGCCTTCAAAGCTTCAACAAGCTCTACACGCTTCGTAAGTGCAACAGACAAGCGTGACTCGTCAAGTTCGATTCGAGCAATCGCCCCATGAACTCTAAGTCGGATGCTGCCTGTCGAGCCTAGGATCTGGTGCAACGCTTTTTCCCCTTCCAAAACGCGTTGTATCGCTTCCGGTGTTATTGACGTTTCGTAGGGGAATCGGGTGGCAAGACAAGGTGCCGATGGTTTTGAGGCTACAGAAAGGCCCAAATCCTGAGCCATCGCTCGGATATCCGTTTTACAAACGCCAAGCATTTCAAGCGGTGAAACAACACCAAATTCTTTCAGCGCACGTCTTCCCGGCCGATACACGTGTACATCATCGCCATTGGTCCCATCCACGAGAGTCTTAAGACCCTTCTGGGTAGCTAATTCTCTGAGCTTCCCAAAAATGTGGCCTTTGCACAAATAGCATCGGTCAAGGGGGTTTGTGCTGATTCCTTGAATTTGAAGGGGATCAAATTCAAGTACGGCGAGATCGGCACCAAGGGATTCCGCGAGGTGTTCGGCATCCGTTCGCTCTTCGATCGTTTGAAAAACGGAGTGAAAGAATACCGCCAATAACGGAAAATCAGACTCTTGTTGGAGTTGCCTTAAAACCGCAAGCAATAAGGTGCTGTCGACACCACCCGAAAATGCAAGGGCAATTCCCTCTGGCGTAAATTGACGCAAGGTATTCTTGAGTTTTTCGATCATGATGCTGCACCTGCCTTGGCTTGATCAAAAACAGTTTTGAAATCAATTCCGCTCGCCTTCGACGCTTCCTTTACACTCTCGTATTCAGGATAATAAAAGACGCCGCCATTCCACGAGCATTTTTTTACTTCAACCGTGCCAAACGGTAAAACAACCGAGACGGTTTCGCGTTTCATGCAGGTTCTTTGAACAGGAAATTTCCGAAGCCCTATCGTCGTGGTGTTTCTGAAAACGGCCTCTTCAACTTGTGAAAGTTTATCCTCAGAAACAATGATGCGCAAGATGTAGGCGGGACGTGACTTCTTCATGAAACACGGTACATAGTGTACATCCCTCGCGCCGGCCAGCAAAATCGCCTCCATCGCAAAGCCAAGTTGCTCGCCCGTTGCATCATCGATATTGCTTTCGATAACCCAAACCCTTCCCTCATCAACTTCCACGCTGATGATCATGCTGCGCAATAAATTCGGAAATCCAAAATCGCGTTTACCAAGTCCTTTACCGATCTTTTCAATGATGAACTGCTCAGGAAGCGACGTGTGCGTACGAAGCGCGGCAACAATGGCAATACCCGTCGGCGTGACCATCTCGCCCTTCGCCGTCCCAATACGAAGCGGAATGGCATAGCGCGCGGCAATCTCAGTAACAGCAGGAACAGGAACGGGAAGATCACCATGCTGACAGCGAACCAGACCCGTGCCTTCTGAAAGTGCTGTCACCACACACGCATCAATACCGAGGTCATCGATACAAACGGCAGCGGCAACAATGTCCACGATCGAATCGATAGCGCCAACTTCGTGGAAATGAACTTCGTCGATTGGCTTGCCGTGTGCCTTTGCCTCAGCTTCAGCCACAATCAGAAAGATTTTCTTAGCCAACGCGCGAGCTTTATCGGACATGATCCCACGATCGATGACCTCGTAAACACTGGCCAAATTCCGGTGCTCGTGGTGGTGCGGCTCATGCGCATGAACGTGAGCATGCTCGGCATCATCATGTGAATGCTCGTGATGATGCTCGTGGGCATGATCAGGGTCGTGATCACCGTGAGAATGCTCGTGATGCTCATGCTTGTGCTCGCCGTGGGAATGCTCGTGATGCTCAT
>CAZUAY010000098.1:0-12888 GCA_964618405.1 uncultured Lentisphaerales bacterium | reverse complement strand
CAATGTAGACGCGATTGCTGCACGAGTAGACCAGCGTCGCGCCCAGATCGTAGGTGGCCGCATAGACCATCACCGTTGACCCAACCGAAGCGTAGTCAATCGCGGTTTGAATATCACCTGCCGCGGTGAGCTGGTTTGTGTACGGTGCAGTGCCGACGTTGCCTTTATCGACATAGTGAATAACTGCCGGAGCAGTCTGAGCTAGAACCGTTGCAATCGCTATACACATTAGCAGGGTCAGTTGTTTTGTTCTCATTTTTTCCTCCTTGTTGAATTTACTTGTTGCATTCGTAGGGGTTCACAACAAATTAAGATTCTGTCTTTAAGTGTTGCACAGTCAAGAGTCCAGACGCCATCTTTCTTTTTCGTCCGGCAACCGTTTTCTCCTCCATGGACGACCTTAACAGAGCGATAATCCGCATTGGAAAGGCGCACCGTTACCGCGACCGGAAGGCGCTCTTCCATTGGCACCGCTGGTGCCAGTCCGGACAGCTCGTTGACGAGATGGATGAGGGTTTGTTCGCCCTGATGCCAGAATGCGGTTTTTACGCAACTGGGTGCTTTGATCTGGATGTTCGGTGGTCCGATGGCTGTGCCGATGAGATGGGCGACAAGCTGACGGCTCCATGCGTAGCCGATATCGACCCACAGTGTCTTTTCCGAGAACAGGGCTCCTAACTGAAAGCAGGCATAGATCAGGCGCCCACGCCCGACATTCCGGGATACAACCGCAGGCGTCTCTTCCCAGCGTCCCGATACATCGTCGCGAAAACGGAGCGTCGCAAGGACGCTCCAGCCCGCATCCGCCTTGATTCGCAGTGCCGCGACGGGCAGCAGCATCGACGGCGCGTCATGCAGCTGAAAGATCTCGCGTTCTTCCGCAGGTTCAGGATGGCCCTGTGCGCGAATTTCCTCTCCCAGCCAATCCGTGACCGATCCTTCTTTGAAGATTAGGTATTGAGATGGATCGGCAGCGGTGGGTTCTTCGAACACGACCTGGCCATCTTCGTGGCGCATATAGAAAGGTTTGCGGGTTGTTATGGGCCCGAGCGTGGTAAGACCGGAGCCTTCGTATACTAGCGTGTCGGTAATGGGTTCGCCGAAGTCGTTATGTATCCCAGCGTTCATCGATGCAATAACGGTGCCACCTTGTTCCAGATAGGTATGCAGCCGATCCTTCGCTTTTTCGCTGAGTACGGAGCTGTCGGGTAACATGACGAGACGAGCGTTGCGGTAGTCTCCCACGTCTAGATCGTCGTCGACGATCACTTCGACTGGGCGATGCAGGTCGAGCATCATCTTGTAGAGTCCCGGCACTTCATCGCGAGCGGTTTGCATAGCGGTCGGTCCAGCCAAGCATCGCGAGCTCAGCGTCGCTTCACTGTAGTGAAGTGCAATCTCCGCCAGTGGGGTTGCATCCTTGATATAGGGTTCTAGATCGCGGATGCGCGCAAGGAACCCGGCACTGTCGGAGCGATGTTCTTGCATGGTGAATTGGGCGCCGGCCGCGCAGGCCAGATCGACCGTCAACCGAATGTCTTCGGCGCGTGCGACCGGGCTGAGTGAGACGTAGAGCTGTCCAGGCCTTCCTCCTTTGGCTGCCCGCTGTGTGGCGCACTCCCACATGAAAAGATCACCGGCTGAAAATCCGTAGGTTGCGTAGAGTAGGGATCCGCGCATGGTTTGTGGAATTACTTCACGGCAGAGATGGTCTACATGGGCAAACTGCGCAGGGCTGTTTGAACTGGTAGGGTCGCCCGAACCGAATTTGTTATTTAGATACAGCGCGATTCCGGGATCGACCGCCTGCACGGTCTGCTGCACGGCACGGGTTGCCTCGGCGATCCATTTGCGGCGCGCTTGTAGAAAGAGAATCCAGTCTCGCTTGTTTGCATCCGAAACCTCCTTGAGAGAGGGGAGGGGACGGCTGTATTCTGTTTCAAAACGAGCCTTACAAAAATCGCAGAAGCAGGTCAAGCGAGTGCCGGAGCCATGAAAAGACATGCCGTCCAAGTAGAAAGCGTCTGGATGGTAGGTTGATGCAATTTCGTGCAAAACAGACTGAAAATGAGGTAGGTAGGGCGAATTCCAGCAAAAGATTGTTTTCAGAAATCCGCTACCCTGTTCCGCGAAGACACTCCCATCCTCGAGCCGTTCCTGCCAGCCGCGGTGCGTCTCCCGCATTGTTTCCATCTGGTAAGGGGCGATATACGCGCACCATTTGAGATTATGCTTGCGAGCCGCTGCGGATAATTCAGAAGCAAAATCTCGCGATCCCAGCACGGGGTCTTTGGGAATCAACTTAGAATCATAGAGGGCGAATGCCTGATGCTTGATGTCCAGACATACGCTCGTCGCGCCGGCTTTCGCACAGGAGGCCACCCAACGCTCGATATCGAGGTTGCGTGTTCGTTCTGGCCACAGAAGATTGCGAAAGATCTGGCGATACGAATCATCCAGGCGAGTGGAACTTATGTTCATCATCGATCCTTCTTTATAAAAACCTCTTATAGACTAGCTTGGTTCTCTATTCGTCGTCAAGAAAATTTTTTAGATTTTCTCCCCTGTGCCTGACCGATTACCAAAAAAACATTTGTATCGAGCCAAATAGAAACGCCATAGGTTCTCATTCCATTAGTCGGCTCGATCGTGTATAATATGGGCATGAAAAGACTGATTACACCACTTTTTATTCTGTTAGGTTTTCTTGGATCGTTCGGCGAGGCCACTGCAGCAACAGCAAACAAACTTCGATTTTCTGACGTTACAGAACTTGACGGGCTCAAACTTATCCTTCCGTTACCGAAAGGCGCCCGAGAGAATCCACTCAAACCGGTGGAAGTTTTACGCTATTCGCTTTCCAATGGCAAGCAGACCTGGATTGAGGATAGAGCCAGTGCGCTCGACCTTTGGGCGGAGTCGCAAGCCGTGGCGTGTTGGGTTGATCCCTACGTGAATGTCTTGACGCTTGCACAAATGAACGAAATTTTACCTCCGAGCCTCACAGGGATGAACGTAACGCGGGAAGTATTTGAAAACACGATGAGCGGCGATCAGTTCAAGCTGGATCGGAATTCAAAGCCTGGAGAATTGGCTTCTTGGATCGCCAACTTCTGTGGAAGTAGGGTTGTAGAAGCACCCGAGACCTTGCGAATTAACACGTCGCGGATCGCTTCGCTCTTAAAGTTTAAGCTCGATGATCCTCGTACAATGGCGTACGCTTTCAGGCTCAACCCTGGCTATCCCGGACAAGCAGAGGCTCCGCATAATTGGTTCGGTTTAATTTTGAACTTGGCTGAGTTCCCAACTTCCGATACGGATCGAATTATTAATGATCAACTGCTTGGTGCACTTAAAACAACGAGTTCGTTTGAAGGAACGCGAGCACGTTCAGCCCGTAAGAATCGGACTCGGAATTCCTTGGTGACCGTGGAAGCGAGTCCTTCTCGAGCGCGTGCCCAGCGCAGCATTGAATTTCTCTCAGATTGGTGGTTTATGGACTCGCCAAACTACATCATGATCTCGGACAATAAGTCTGCCGAGCAGTTTGCTGGCGTCCTTCTGGATGACCTTGAGGGATTACGTCCCTATTTTGAGCAAGCGATTCCTCGGTTTGAAATAGCCACCGACATGATTGGCGTCTTGCGTTTATTCGAGCGTGAAGACGATTTTATGGCCTATCTAGGTAATGGCGTCGAAGGCCTCGAAGTTGAGAAAACGGGTGGAATTTTTTCAGGAAGCAGAAGAGAACTTGTCATTCGGCCTACATCCAACGTCGCTTCAGTGGGGGAAGGCTCGATACGGAGTATTATCAAACATGAAGGCTTTCATCAATACGCGTTTGCGGCGATGGGAGGAATTTCGCCATCGGTCTGGTTTAATGAGGGCTTTGCCTGTTTCTTCGAATACTGTGAGATTGATCGGTACGGTAAGTTCACCGTCAAGGAGTCTCGACAGCATTCAAAGATCATTGAAGGTCTTTTGAAAAATAAATCGATGGATTGGAATCAATTTATCCCAGCATTTCTCATGATGGAACCGCGGACGTTTTATTCGAATCCAGAGGTCAACTATGCTGTCGCCTACGGCCTTGTGTATTATCTCATGCGCGGCGCCCCCATGGAGCGCAACAAACCCTATGCGACTGTTCTTCCAGCCTACCTTGCAGAGCTTGAAAGAAGCGGAGATCCCATTGCAGCGTCGAATGCTGCTTTCGAAAAAGCGGACCTCAAAAAATTTACGGACGATTTTGTTCGTTTTTGGAAGACCACGAAGAGTCGTCAGGACGCACAGCGAAAAGCGGGGCTTTGATTTGACGCTATTCTCAAAAAAGGATAGGCGAGCACATTCGGAGCTAGAGACAATTGTTTCGGCTTACGAACGTCAGCTTCTTGTCTATGTCGCGCGCATTACTGGGAGTCCGTCTTTTGCTGAGGATGTCGTGCAAGAAGCCTTTATCAAATTGGCCCAACAGTGGCGAGGGCCGATGGCAGTTGGCCCTCAAATTTCGGCTTGGTTGTACAAAGTTTCACACAACGAGGCCATCGACCACATTCGCAAAGAAAAGCGGCGCGGCGAAATCAATAAGCTTCATGTTGAAGAACGAGGCGAGACGGTTGCTCCGAGCGAAGGACAAGGCGTCAATCCAAATTCTTTTGATGTACAGCGAGTTCTCGATGCGCTTGAAGTTTTAAATGAACGCGAGCGAAATCTTGTCGTGCTCAAGGTTTATGAGGAGAAGTCCTATAAAGAGATAGCCGCTATCACCGGACTCAGCATCGGCAATGTCGGCTTCATCCTTCATAAGGCCATGCAGAAGCTGGCAGAACATTTTGGTGAGGAAGGGAGACGAAATGGCAACTGAACGAACACGGGGACGAGTGCCTAAAAAATCCGCTGTAGAGTATCCTCTCGACTGCGGAAAGATTCGCGAGATGCTTTTTGAATACATGTCGCACGAACTCGGAGATCCGCAGTCACGCCTCGTTCGAGAACACCTGCGTCACTGCGAAGCCTGTTCCGATACGGCACAAAAATTTCAGATGACGATTGATTTCATGAGACGCCATGATCCAGCGGAATCGGTAGCCTCAGCAATTTCACCGAAACGTCGGCGGCGCCTGATCTGGCTCATGGAGCATCCGTTTATGGCAAAATGCCTAAAACATTACAAGATAACATCGCTTGTTGTTGCAGTCATTGTGCTGCTCTTCACCTTCTTGTATCTTCTCACAGTACGCTATCCCGATTTTATGCAACGCGAGCTTCCGAGGTTTCCGGTGCGATTGAAGATAGCTGAGCCGCAACCCACTCTGCCACCGCTTCAGCATCTTGATCCGCCGCCTCTTGACGAACCACCACCGCCACTTGACCTGATGCCGTAGTGCCTTTTTTAGCGTTTAGGTTGTAGGTCCTAGCTCTGCGGAGCGTGCTTCGCATTGAAAGCCGAAGGTAATGGGCTAACACCTAAGGCCTAACAGCTAGCAGGTCGGTCATCTTGCTAGCATTCCTTGCTTAATAGACCCATGTCAGGCCAACACCAATTGAATCTTCTGAGAGTGAGGACTCGAACTGGATGGCGTCGCCCATTGAGCTACTTCGGATCGTCTTTTCGAAGGCATGCGCATACGATACGTTCAAGGCGAGGGTGTCGCTCAGCGCCACGCCGAATCCAAGCGTGAGATGGGATTCGACGATTGCAGGGAAGCCGACATTGCGTAGCAGCTCATAACCCATTGTTGGAACTGACTTGCCCTGAATTTCGGTAACGCCTTGCGGGTTCCACCCGTTGTGCTCTTTAACTGGGTTTTCTGCATAATTGAAGCCAGCGCGGAGGACGAATTTTTCGGTAACGCGGTATTGCGTTCCGATTGCATAAACGAGTTGATTTTCCCAATCGAAGTCGTCGTAGCCTTCGGAATCGGCCCAGGTCAGGTATTTCGTATTGAATTCGATGAGCCAGTCCTCTGTTGGACTCCATGCGACACCTACGGCATACACAGCGGGTTGTTCGAGTGTGAGGTTGTCTTGCTCCGTATCACCCATGAAGGCATCGAAGTTGTAGACATCCTTGAATGTCGATTCTTGGGGTGTCGTATAGCTTGCACCGACTTGAACCGATCCAATTTTATAAATGGCACCCAGGGTGGCGCCAGCGCTTAAATCATCTGTTTTCTTTTGATCGAGATCCAGCATGCTGTAGTTCACGTGTAGCGCCGCGCCAACGGAAAAGTCATCTGTGATTTTGTAGGAAACGGCTGGAGCCAATTTCATGCTGCTATATTTAGAGAACGCTTCTCCTTCATAGCCATTGGCAGGATTGCCGTCAAGATCCCAACCTTTTCCGCGGTAGTCCACACCCATTCCAGAAACACCGTACGCTCCAAATCCTATATTCCATTTTTCATCGAGTGGCTGACTATAACTCAAGAACGGAATAAAGGAGACGGGGTCATCGCTATCACCCGACAGCGTTCCACCCGGCGTCGAGAGCTTAGCCTTTACCGTGGGCTGGAAGAATGTGACTCCAAAAGAAATTTCAGTTTGGCTTGAAGCGGGTGTGAACGCCAGTCCTGCTGGATTATTAACCAATGCCGTCAAACTGTCTTGAGGTGCGGCAACACCTGTACCGCCAAGTGCCTCAGAAACAGCACCAATACCTTCCATAATGTCGCCATTGGTGGCAAACGAGAAGGGGGCGGATAGATAAAGAAGTTCTGCAATTACGACAAGTATTTGTATTTTTTTCATAGTTTAATTAGTTTCTTTCGTTTAATTGTCTATGGGGCAGGGTTTTAAGCGTTTTTTGGGATTCGCGCCAATGTATCACACCGTGATGTTCTCTGGCAAGATTTTTTTTTACGCCTAAGTAATTGAACGCAACCTCGCAACTCACCACTCGCTACTCGCTACTCACCACTCGCTACTCGCTACTCACCACTCACTACTTCTCGCTCGCTACTTCTCCCCTGTGGCTGGCCTCGGTGAGGCCGGAATCGTCCGCGATCACCGCTCGCGGCTACAGCAAGTCAATGAATCGTGAGTGGGCCTTTTTTTTACTGAGCACAAAATAGGCATTGATTTTTAATGGAGCATCATGCAATACTACATGCGTTTTACATGAGTTGCCGGCGAACTTCCATACCTGTGTGGGCGTCCTCAAGGCAGAAAAATTTTCACAATGGCCGGGCTTAAATCCCGGTGGAAATGGCAGGTGACCCCTATTGAATAAGCTCACGCAGCAAGACACACCCATTCACAAAGCATTAGAAGAGCAACGCATGAACCGGCTCGCACATTTTGATGTGCCGGGTCATAAAGGCGGACGCGGAAATAAAGAGTTAACCGAATTTCTAGGCGCGACCGCGATGAGTCTCGACGTGAACTCAATGAAACCACTCGATAACTTGTGCCATCCGATTTCAGTTATCAAGGATGCACAAGAATTAGCGGCTGCCGCATTCGGTGCCGACGAATCATTTTTCATTGTCAATGGGGCGACTGCTGGCGTGCAGGCGATGATTATGTCGGCGTGCAACACGGGCGATAAGATCATCATGCCGCGCAATGTCCACCGGAGCGCGATCAATGCGCTTGTGGTTTGTGGAGCCCTGCCTGTTTATATCAATCCGGGTACGAATAAAGAACTGGGTATTCCTCTGGGCATGTCGACGCAGGATGTGAGACGCGCGATTGCTGAAAATCCTGACGCAAAAGCGATTCTTGTTAACAATCCAACGTATTACGGGATCTGCTCCAACCTTCCTGAAATCGTTGCGCTTGCTCATGCGAACCACATGCTGGTCCTCGCAGACGAGGCGCATGGAACACACTTCTATTTTCACGATAAGCTTCCGATCTCGGCGATGGCGGCAGGTGCCGATATGGCGGCGGTGAGTGTACACAAGACGGGCGGTTCTCTGACACAAAGTTCGATTCTGCTGACTCGCAATTCCGTAAACGCAGACTACGTGCGCCAAGTAATCAACCTGACTCAGACGACCTCTGCCTCCTATCTGCTTCTTTCCTCGCTGGACATTGCACGCAAGAATCTTTGCGTCAATGGCTATGCGATGTTCACCAAGACGATTGACTTCGCGAACTATGCCCGTGATGAGATCAACCGTCTCGGTGGCTACTACGCCTTTGGCACCGAGCTGGTAAATAACGATACCATTTTCGCATTTGATGAGACGAAGCTGTCTGTCCACACCCGAAACATCGGGCTTGCTGGCATCGAAGTTTATGATCTCCTTCGAGATGATTACGGAATTCAAATTGAGTTCGGCGACATTGGCAATATTTTAGCTATTATCTCCGCTGGCGATCGCAACATGGAGATTGAAAGATTGATTTCTGCCCTTGCGGAAATTAAACGACTTCATGAGAAGGACTCCCAAGGACTCTTCGATCACGAATACATTAACCCCCAGATTGTCATGGGGCCGAAAGATGCGTTTTATTCGAAGAAAAAAGCGGTTCTTCTCGAGGAGAGTGTCGGTCACATCTGCGGTGAGTTCGTGATGAGCTATCCCCCCGGAATACCGGCGCTTGCTCCAGGCGAACGTATTACTCAGGACATCCTCAATAATATCGTGTATTCGAAAGAAAAGGGATGTTTCATGACTGGTACTGAGGATATGAGCATGGAGTACATCAACGTGGTTGCGACCCGTTAAGTTCAGTCTTGTCTCTGTATCACGTGTGGGACGAGGAGAAACGCTACGCGTGAGGAACCTTTTGTTTGGTTCTCTTTGTCATCACTTTTAATTCTTGCCTCAGATTGGAATCAAATGCTATGGAATTATGGTATACCGACCAGCATACGAAAGCCGTTCAGCTTTCAATTAAGAGCAAGCGCCAGCTTGCAAGTCATCAGAGCGAAATTCAGCGTATTGATATTCTCGAAACGTATGAGTACGGAAGAATTCTTGTTCTGGATGGTGAACTCATGATCACCGAAAAGGATGAGTTTATTTATCACGAGATGATTACGCATGTCTCAATGGCCGTTCACCCTAATGTCCGAAAAGTTTTGGTTATTGGCGCCGGCAACGGCGGAACGATCCGCGAGCTGTGTAAATATAAGACGATTGAAAGCATCGACATGGTCGAGGTCGACAAGGACGTCGTGACCTTATGCATGGTTCACATGCCGTTTACGGCGTGCAAGCTACAGGATCCACGCGTTCATATTTATTTCGAAGAAGGCCTTCGTTTTGTTCGTGCTAAAAAATCGGAGTACGACCTCATCATTGTCGACTGCTCGGACGCATACGGTCCGGCAGAAGGCCTTTTTACGCGTGAGTTCTACGGCAATTGCTTTAAGGCTCTCCACGATGATGGCATTCTTATCAATCAGCATGAGAGTCCGTTTTATAGCGAACATTCGATGATGGTTCAGAAGGCGCACAAACAAATCGCTACGATTTTTCCGTTAAGCATGGTCTATCAATGCCACATTCCTTCCTATCCATCTGGCCATTGGCTCTTCGGCTTTGCCTCTAAGAAGTATCATCCTATCGATGATCTTAACGATGCAAAATGGAATGATCTGGGACTCAAAACGCGGTATTACAACACAGACCTGCACAAGGGGTGCTTCTATCTGCCTACGTATGTCAAAGAACTTCTCGCATAGAAGTTCTATAATTACGAATTATGAATTACGAATTATGAATTACGAATTATGAATTACGAATTGAAAAACAATTAAAACGTTTTCGTTCCCTTTAACTAAATTTCCCCACAACTATTTTGGAGGTAAAAACACATGAGTCGAGTATTGATAATTGGAGCTGGCGGCGTCGCTGGCGTGGTAATACACAAATGCTGCCAGAACCCGGATGTCTTCTCCGAGATCTGCATTGCGAGCAGGACGAAGTCGAAGTGCGATGCCTATAAGGCTGCGCTCGATGGTGGGCGCACCCAGATTACAACGGCGCAAGTGGATGCCGACAATGTGCCGGAGCTGATTGCGCTCATCGAGGCTTATAAACCGGAGCTTGTCATCAACGTCGCGTTACCTTACCAAGATTTAACGATCATGGATGCGTGCTTGGCTACCCGCACGCACTATCTTGATACCGCTAACTACGAGCCACAAGATACCGCTAAGTTCGAATACAGTTGGCAGTGGGCCTACCGCAAGCGTTTTGAAGAAGCGGGCATTACCGCTGTTCTCGGATGCGGGTTTGACCCCGGTGTCACGGGTGTCTTTTCAGCTTACGCCATGAAGCATTATTTCGATGAGATCCATGAGATTGATATCCTCGATTGCAACGGTGGCGATCATGGCTATCCGTTCGCCACAAACTTCAATCCCGAGATCAACATCCGCGAAATAACGGCCAAAGGCAGTTATTGGGAGAACGGCCAATGGGTTGAGACCGAGCCCCTGGAAATCAAACGCGAGTACGACTTCGAAGGCGTGGGCCGCAAGGATATGTACCTGCTCCATCACGAAGAGCTCGAATCGTTGGCTCTGAACATTAAGGGCATTAAGCGCATCCGCTTCTTCATGACGTTTGGGCAGAGCTACATCACGCATTTGAAGTGCCTCGAAAACGTCGGCATGACGTCGATCGTGCCCATTGACTACGAAGGCAAAAAAATCATCCCACTACAGTTTTTGAAAGCGGTTCTTCCTGATCCTGCTTCGCTCGGACCCCGCACGAAGGGCAAGACGAACATCGGCTGCATTTACAAGGGCGTGAAGGACGGCAAACCGGTCAACTACTATGTCTACAACATCTGCGACCACCAAGCGTGTTACCGCGAAGTGGGTTCACAAGCGATTTCGTATACAACAGGTGTTCCCGCGATGATCGGTGCGATGATGATGCTGACCGGCAAGTGGCTCAAGCCCGGCGTGTACAACGTTGAAGAATTCGATCCCGATCCGTTTATGGAAGCCCTCAATAAGTGGGGCTTGCCCTGGAAGGAGTCGTTCACGCCTGTGCTAGTGGACTAGCCCTGGCGGGAAATTACGAATTATGAATTACGAATTACGAATTTGAAATTGCGATGAAATCAGACAATATCGTTCGTGAAAAGAGCTATGCCTTTGCGGTTCGCATTGTAAACATGTACAAGATGCTTACAGCGGACAGAAAAGAATCTATTCTTTCAAAACAGGTACTAAAGTCTGGAACGAGTATTGGTGCCAATATTGAAGAAGCTTTAGGTGGGATATCTCGCGCGGATTTTACAGCAAAGCTTTCGATAGCCTATAAGGAAGCACGGGAAACTTTGTACTGGCTTCGGCTTCTTCGTGATACAAGTTTTTTGACACAAGCCGAGTACGATAGCATTCATCCAGACGCAGAGGAACTCTGTCGAATCATTGCCGCCATCCAGAAGAGTGTAAAACTGAACAAATGAATGCAAGTTGTATTTTCGATCCATCAAATAAATTCAGTCTTGAAATTAAATTTCCACTCGTAATTCACAGCTCAGTTCTTCCAATCCAGATTTTAGTCCCAATTCGTAATTCGCAATTCGTAATTCATAATTTTTATGCCAAGTTCTGCATGGACAGCAAACTCCAGTCCCAATTCGTAATTCGTAATTCGTAATTCATAATTTCTATGCCATGTTCTGCATAGGCATCAAACTCCAGTCTCAATTCGTAATTCGTAATTCATAATTCGTAATTCATTATGTTAGACATCAACGTATCATCCCTGAAAACCCCGTTCTACATTCTCGATGAACGCCTCTTGGTTCGCAATCTGGAAATCATGGCATCGGTCATGAAACGTACAGGGTGCCGGATTCTGCTCGCCCAGAAGGGCTTTTCGATGTTCAGCGAATACCCGCTGATACGTCAATACCTGTGTGGGACAACCGCGAGCTCGCTTTTTGAGGCACGTCTCGGACACGAGGAAATGGGCGGCGAGGTTCACATCTTTAGTCCGGCATATTCCGCTGTTGATTTCCCTGAAATTGTCAAGATTTGTGATCACATCATCTTCAACTCGATGAAGCAGTGGGCTACGCATCGCGATCAAATCAAGGCTAGCGGACGGAAGATTGAATGCGGACTCCGTGTCAATCACGGCTATTCAGAAATTGATGTCGATATGTACAACCCGTGTGCGCTCGGCTCGCGGCTCGGCATTCCGCGAAACGAGCTTGACGAGTCGCAACTCGACGGAATTTCCGGACTCCATTTTCACACGATGTGCGAGCAAAATTCCGATACGCTTCAGCGAACACTGCCACATTTCGAGGCCAAGTTTGGCGGTCTTATTCCGAAAATGAAATGGATCAATTTCGGCGGCGGACACCACATTACGCGCCCGGATTATGACGTTGATCTCCTGGTAGAATGCGTTTCACGTTTTCAGGATAAATACGGCGTGCTCGTCTATCTAGAACCCGGCGAGGCGGTCGCGTTGAATACGGGCTTCCTCGTTGCTCAAGTGCTCGATGTGAACGAATACGAAGTCCCGGTTGCCATTCTCGATACGTCAGCGGCGTGTCACATGCCGGACGTTCTTGAGATGCCGTATCGGCCCGAGATAAGCGGCTCCGGTAGGGAAGGGGAGAAGGCGTATTCGTATCGACTCGGTGGACCTACCTGCCTTGCTGGCGATGTGATTGGAACGTATTCTTTTGACCAAAAACTCAAGGAAGGCGACCAGCTTATTTTCTGCGATATGGCGCATTATACGATGGTGAAAAACAACACTTTCAACGGCATAAATTTACCCTCGATTGCGCGACGCACGCTAGAAGGAAATGTTGAGCTAATCAAAAGCTTCGACTATGCTGATTTCAGAGAGCGGCTTTCGTAAAGCTTTGCTGCTAGCAAAAAACTTTGTCGGTAGCTTTGTCGCAAACTTTGTCGAGCCTCCGCGAAGTCGCCTCAGCCCGTTACGCGAC
>CAZUAY010000097.1:0-12936 GCA_964618405.1 uncultured Lentisphaerales bacterium | reverse complement strand
CCGTCGTGTCGGGGACAGGAATGTCCCCGCTCCGTTCTTTACAACCACTGCTTAACGAACTAAAGTTATAGGCAAAATGCCTGTTCTCCCAGTAGGGCAACATTTTATTGTCTCTTGTTTTACTCGAAAACTGGAGCGATGTGGGCCTCCGCGTTTGCAATCGCAATCGGGGTCGGAACCGGTATCGGCCCCCCCCACTGAGTATTGTGCTTGGGCATCGTTAACCGCGTAGCCTCGTTGCCCGAGTTTCGTCAGCATCGCTACGATGCAGTCCAGCAAGACCCCATCCGAAAAGAGTTTACCATATAGAAATTGAGAGTGCAAAGAACTCAGAATGTCTAGCGACTCGCAACTCGCAACTACATCTTACAATTCGGCGATTACAATTCTGGGAAGAACTGATATTGACATTCGTTCCATAAAAGGTTATCTTACCCTTTTAATAGATTCTGTTAACACATTATGAATTCGCGTACGGCAAGTGGATTCCTGAGCTACTTAAAAAAGCCGTGAACAGTTACTGCACAGGAAAAGATGCTATGAATAGATTTGCAAGAGAAGTTAATGCTGTCCTACGGTCTGTCGTTTTGACCGCCATTGTTGTGGGGGGAGCGCTATCGAGCGCCACCGCGAAAGAATCGGAGGCATTCGTCTGGGTGGAAGGCGGACGCAGTCTAGCACCGATTGTGATTCCGGTGGGGACGGATGAGACGATCCGCGCGTCGGCTGACGATCTGGCATCGTACGTTGAAAAGATTTCAGGCGTACGCCCGACTATCCTCGAAGGTGTGCCCGACCCACTGCCGGAAAGTGCCGTGTGGGTCGGTTTTCAGCCGGCGTTGGAAGGCTTGTTCCCAGACATCGATTTCAAGTTCACGCAGCCAGAAGAGATTCTCATCGCCGCCAACACGCGGCATCTGGTCATTGCGGGACGTGACCGTGAGCCCTTTACCATTAAGCCGCCTCTTACCTATAGGCCGATAAAAGTCGGCGAGTTCGGGACTGCCAACGCGGTGTCCACGTTCATTCACGACCGGCTGGGCGTACGCTGGCTCTGGCCGGGCGAGCTGGGCACGGATATTCCGCGTCGCGACCGGATTGCCTTCGAGTCGTTTACCTTCCGGTTTCATCCGCCGATTCAATCGCGGCGTTTTCGTCTGACGTCGGAGTATGGTCGCACGGATCGGGGCGCGGACGTTGCCGCCGTCAACTATTTCTGGGAAAATGGGCATCGGGTGAACGGCCGCAGTTCGCACATCCTGCCACGCGATCATGCCTATAACGACTGGTCTGACCGCTATCGCGATGAGCACCCAGAGTATTTCGCCTTGAAGCCAGATGGGACTCGCGACCGAGGGCGCGACGTGAAGTTGTGCGTATCCAATCCCGCCGTGGCCGAGCAGTGGCTTAACAACATGGAACAGGCACTGCAGGAGAGCCCTATGGTGAAATCGCTGGGCGCCACGCCGAACGATGGCGGAGGCTGGTGCGTCTGCGAGAACTGCCGTGCGATGGATCATCCTGATGCCCCTCCCGGAGTCCTTACCGAGCGGTATGTAAAATACTGGAATCGCTTAGCGCGCGGATTGCGTGAGCGGATGCCTGAGTGCAAAGTATTCCTCGACGCATTGGCGTATGGCGCGTACAAAGTTGCGCCAATCGAAACGCGGCTGGAGGACGGGATTGCCGTCACGTTTGTAGGCCACTACCCCTTGAGCAATGAGGCTGAATGGGGTAGGACGCAGGACGACATGCGCGGCTGGAAGGCGGCGGGAGCAAAATCGATCGGCTACCGACCGAATATGAACTGGTACGATGGAGGCTTTTGGGGCATGCCCTCTGTGGCGATGGCGAACACCCACGCGCTTTTCAAAACATTGGCAGAAATGAACTGCCACGTTCTTGAGATCGACTCTATATTCATGTTTTCCTCGACCCAAGGGCCCCAGCATTATCTCATGGCTCGACTGGCTTACGATCCATCTGCCGACGGTCGAGCAATCCTGCGTGATTTCTACACGCGCGGCTTCGGGCCCGCGGCGGACGATGTGCAGGCCTATTATGAGTTCCTTGAAGCGGCTCATGCCGAGCTGGTGGAAAACCCGGCTTGGCGCATCTCATCGAGTGCCCGTTTCGAACATCTCGAACTGCTGCGTCGGATTTTTACGCCTGAACGCATCGAACAGGCTCGTGCCATTCTCGAGCGCGCCCGCACGCGTGCTGAAGGAGCCGATCCAGTCTATGCCGAACGGGTGGTTTTTGTTCGAGCGGGGCTGGAGTTTACGGCATTGAACATGGAGGCCGCTGGCTACATGGAACGGGTACGGCGCACCAAGGGGGGAGACCGGGAGGCCGTGAAGCACGCACAGGAGATCTGCGCCGCGCGCGATAAGCTGCTGGCAGAGGCACCGCCTTTCGCCATCGAAGTGAAGTATTTTCAAAATTCCATGGTTGCACCCAATTCGACAAGCTCGCGGAAGATGGGCGACTATATCGGACCCCCGAGTCCGCTATTCATCGAGGCAGAAGCCACGGTCGCGGCGGAAGCACCGCGCAAACTCGCGGTGGTGCGCCATTGGCGAGAAGACTTCAGCGACAATTTTGACCGGACCACGCTGGGCGACGCATGGGAAGTGGTGTCGGGCGCTTGGAGCATACAAGACGGTATGTTGGTCGCCTCGGGCGACCGCGACGACAACATCCTGTTGCTGGCTCGCCCCATGCCGGGATTGCAGCGGATTGAATTCGTCGCTGCGTCCACCCCTCCAGACTGGGAGAAGAACCCGGAAGGCGCAACCCTTGCGATCTGTGACTTGACCGCGCTAATCCATACGAGCGCTGAGAAACCATTGGAAGGCTATACGGTTCAGTTCGGCTCCGCGTTCAACACCATCAACGCCGTTCGTCGTCAACGCGCTCTTGTGGTGGCAGATAGGACAATCAAAGTGGAGCCGGGTCGTTTTTATACGATTGTGGCGGAGTTCGACGGGCAGCATATGCGCTTAAGCATCGACGGCAAGACGGTTCTGGAGGTTGAGGAAAAAGATCCTCTACTAGGACCCGGCCATGACCGGATGGGGATCTATTCCTATACGCCGATGCAGATTAAATCTGTTCGCATCTTTACCTCAGAGGCCCGTGCGGCGGAATTCTACGATGATCCCGATGCGGATTAAAATAGAACGAGAAACGTAGATTGAAAGGAGGGTGTGAGTTATGGAAGTTCGATCGATACGTTGGTTGACGATCGCGGTCGGTATAGGCTTTGCCGGCCATGCGCTTGGAGAAACCTTTTATATTGATCCCACCTACTCGGGTCTCGAATCGGGTACCATGACACAACCCTATAACGCCTGGACCGATGTGACGTTTGTCGACGGCAACACTTACCGGCAGAAGAGGGGCTCCACGTACACGTCGGGTGCCCAGATTTACGTGAACGGGAAGCAGAACGTGACCCTCGGTGCATACGGAGAAGGCAGCCGGCCCGTCTTTTCATACACAGGCAATGGTCATGCGATCCGGATGGAAGGCGGGCTGGTGAACTGCACGGTTGAAGACTTCGAAGTCAACGGAAACGGCGGTGCCAGCTCTCTGGTGAGTATTGCTGGGACCACCGGAACCTACGCGCAGAGCACCATCGTCAGCAATTGCCTTCTGTACAACGCACACAACGCCAACAACGCCGGCTTCGGCATCATTGCATTCTACAACAACGGACTGAAGGTGTTGAACACCGAAATTCACCATGTGGCGCTCGATGGCATCTATTCGAAATATGAGCCGACTATTGAAATTGGTTACTGCAACGTGTACGACGTCAACCGGCGCTATTTTGTAAACCCGAATGAGACCGCGTCCTCGGGTGACGGCATTCAGCTTGACGGGACTTACGACGGATTTCATATTCATCATACGACGATAGACCGAACCAATACTGCGGGGAACAAGTATAATTTAATCTTGAATAGCGCCGCCGGTCTGTCCGATAACGCTTTTGGCATTATTGAATACTGTACGTTTATCACCACGGGGAACGTCTCTTCCGCCGTCCACATCGAGCGAGGCAACGGCATTATTACCCGTTACAACGTGTTCCAGGGTAGCACCCAAGGAATCCGGCTGGGGGGGCAATACACCAAGAATAATTTGATCCACAACAATCTCTTCTATAATTGCGATCGAGGCATTGGAATTGGATCCACATGGGTCAGCGGTGTGGCTGGTCCCTGCACCGGAACGAAGGTCTACAACAACGTGTTCTATCATGTCAACACGTATCATATATGGGTTGATCGGACTCCTGTGGACGCTCGCAACAACATCCACATGCGGACCACGGATGCAGGCGTGGCGATTCATAATTACGGCGGTGGATCTTGGAGCCTTTCCCACAATGCGTATTCCAGTATCGCTGTGGCTGGCACACCCGGCACCGGAGGCAATCCCGTGATCGGAAATCCTTTGTTTGTGGATGCGGCCGCCTATGATTTCCGCCTGCAAAACGAATCGCCTTGTATCGATGCAGGCATCGGTGTCGGACTGACCGCCGATTTTATTGGCAGCCCGATTCCTCAGGGCGGAGCCCCCGATATTGGCGCCTTCGAGAAGGCCGATCCCGTGGACAATTTTGTGATCCAGTCGTTCGACGGGACTGGCAGACTGACGTTCAACGAACTTCCGACGGCTAAGAAGTATCGTGTGGAGTGGGCTCCGACGCCGAGCGGACCGTGGAGCAGCACCTGGGCGTCGCTGGCCGATATTAGCGCGTACGGCAGCGGCATCGTGACTTGCTCGGTACCGATGGTTTACCGGGTGGTGGCGGTGCTTCCCTAAGCCGAATGTACTGCTGCTTTTATCTGATTTTCATGATTTTTGCTTCTTCAGTGTGATGATGACTTGCCGGCTCATCATGAAACATGTCTTTCTTCCGATGGCTGAGCAATAACACGGCGTTGATTGTCGGGATCGAGTGTTTGGAGCCGCAGATAGGTTTCCCTTCTTCCGCATCATCGATCTACCTTCGTGCTTGAAGGACGCGCCAGAAGGGCTGCGATGGGCAAGAAGCTGGGCTGCCACGCGACGTGGATTTTAAACCATGAAACACATCTGCCTGTGCCGGCACGGCAGACAGGCGAAAGCGCGAAGAAATAAAGGAGTGGTTGAGGATTTGCTGGAGTGGGTCGAGGACGAGGAGGAGGACGAGCGAGTAAACGGAGAACGGGTTTTCCAACCCGTTTTCGTACACGGGTTGGAAAACCCGTGCTCCGTTCGTTACGACCACTGCTTAGCGAAACCCGAAGTTATAATAATGAAACAAACGGCTCGCTGATACAGCTTCGCCCCACTCTGCTTCGCATAGAGAATAAGCGACTATTCGAGTCAAAAAAAGGGTTCTCAGAGTTCAATTCCTGCGACAAATACGTCATTAGGCTTATTGTTGCAATCGTCGGAAGTCGGATCCGGGTCGAGGATCTCATGCTGCGAATAGTAGCTCACCAGCAGCAACCCGTCAGGTCGGAGGGCTGTGCCCACATACGAGGTATCGCCGCAACTCGGCAGCTCCAGCACCTGCTCCGCTCTTGTCCCCTTCATCCTCCAGATCTTGGTTCGGCGAAAAGCGGTACTCGGTTTCACGCCATCAGCCCCTGCTGTGGGAACTTCACGCCCGAATAGGTAGAGGTCATCGCCGATCAGCGTAAGGTGTGGCGCCTGAATGACTTTCGGGATAACGTCGATCTGCCGCCACTCGCTGAACGGCAGTCGACTTTCCCATAGTTGCATGTGGTGAGGTTCGTCACCTGTTCGCACAAACGCCCACAAGCTGTCCTCGCCTCTCGGGATCATCGCGCATTCATTGCCCTTAGCCACCGTGCTCTGCCGTGTCCAGACAAACCCGTCAGTCGAGTCGTACAACTCGACCGTACTACCGCCTTCCGGTGTTCGCCGATATCCCGCGCACCAGAACCGGTTGTGCCAGAAGATCGGTTTCCAAAGAATAGCGCCTTCCATCACCGAGCGTGGCGCGGACCACGTGTCGCCGTCCTGTGTGACTTGAACGGTGGAGTAGGCGGGCATCATGTATCGGTCTTCAGCGGGAAGAAAAGGCGAGAGTGCGAAGGAGTGCAGCCGTAGCTCTTCACCGGTGTTCAAAAAATAGTTGTCGCGCGCATCAATCGGCGTGTTCGGTGGAAGAGCGGCTGGCGTCGGGAATTTTGTTTCCCTGTGAAGCGACCAGCTTTCACCGTCTAGACTGGTCATCAACAGATGCCTTCCGCCGGCGGAGCCATGCTGCTCGCCATTGCGAAATGCGAGGAAATAACGTCCTTTGAAAAACGTCAAGCCCGTAAACGCATTGTGCTTTCCGTCGGCATAGACTTTCTTAACCCATTTAATTTTCATAAATTTCGCCTCTTTCGTGTTGTGATGACTTGTCGGCTCATCATGAGCCAACTCCGAACAACGCCGCTGCGTCGAAAACCTTGAAACCGGGCCGTGAGATCCTGTAAAAGACGGTGACGACTTGATGCTCTAATGCGTTGACGCAGGTTGGTTCGACAAAGCTAGCGCAAACATTTTCTGCTTCTGATTCAGCGAGCTGTCGCCTTGTAGCGGTCAAGGCGGCCATCTTGTGCCACGATCATTCCGTCAAGCACCTCACGAGCTTCCTTGAAGTCACGGATCATGGGGTCGGAGGCTAAGGCTTGAATCGCCTTTTCGCGGCTCCCTTCGATGGCAGCATCAACGACCAATTCATGCGCGTAGATCTGCGCCAGTGTCCATCGTGCGGCCACGGTTGGGAGTTCACCGACGAACACAGGCTTGGCCCCTTGCATGCCGACGACGGCCTTCAGTTCGATCAACGCCCACGGCGGGAGGTTGGTAACGGCACCGTTGTTGGGGATGTTGACGATATGCACCTTGTCAGGACCGAGAAGCAGGGATCTAATCTGTAGGCCCATGGCCTCAGGGCTGAGGAGCTTGGGGAGGATCAGCGGAATTTCGCCAGACGCGCGCTGGGCGAGTTTAGCAGAACCCATGGAGAGTTCCGCATTGAGCAAGTTTTTCTTGATCATGTCGGAGCGCCAATCCATCTGATAAGGGATTTCTGCAGGGGTTGTCGGGCGGCGGGCATGAGGGAAGAATTCGATGATATGGCGGTCGCCGCCAACCATGTACAGGCCGGTTGTTTCAAGCAATTCACGCGTAAAGAGACGCGGTGCGGCTGGTTCCTCGGCCAGAAAACGTTTTTTGAAATCTGGATAGACATCCTTGCCCTTGTGGCGCATTTCCAGGAGCCAGGTCATGTGATTCACGCCTGCGACGACGACATCGAGTTCGGACTTCTCAACACCCAAGGTTTTTGCAAAGACCGAAAAATCGTTGATTACATTGTGACAATAGCCAATGGTCTTTATGGAAGTTGCCTTCGTCACGGCCCGGCAAATCGCCCCCATTGGGTTCGAATGGTTTAACAGATGGCAGTCTGGGCAATAGCGCTCCATGTCGCGTGCGATATCGACAAAGATCGGGATGATGCGCAATCCCTGAGAGATGCCAGAGGGGCCAACGGAGTCGCCCGTGGTCTGCATGATGCCAAATTTAGCGACGGCCTCAACGTCTTTTTGATGCCATTTTTGCCCGTGGCCATGAACGCCAATCGAGGCGACGGCGGCGTCAGCACCGTCAAGCGCACGTGCGCGATCGGTTGTGGTCGTAATGTTCAGGCCGCCTTTATAGTGATCGCTCAGTCGCCGTCCGACTTGTTCGATCAATTTCATGCGCTCTTCGTCAATGTCATATAATACGACATCGGCTCCGTAGAGTTCTGGTGTACGTGCAATTTCAATAATCACAGCTTCAAAAAATAAGCTGCCTGCGCCGAGTAATACAATTTTCATAATAAAGAACCTTTTTATTTCTAAGGGTGAAGAACAGAGAGCTTTCTTATCGTTTTAAATTAAAAACGGAATCTTTTTGGACTCCTTCAGCAAGCGAGAGGCCTGCAAATCCAGTTGCCTGGAGTGCAAACTTGCCGTAGGACTCACTTAATTCAGATGCGACGCCACTCATGCGTGCGCGCAACGGATGACTCAAATAGCTCAGCCCCGAGTCGGTAACGTCGCGCAACTTGGCATTATCCTCAATATGATTGAGGTAGTAACTGAACGCATGGAGGATGCCGTTTGATTTTGCTAACTCCCAGCCGATCCGAATTCCGTGCCGCGATGAATCGAGTTGGCCATCCACGTATGGCGGCGTGTAAGGCCGTGCAAAGCTAAACCAGAGGTGATCCCATTGGGTCAGAATTCCAGCTTCACCGAAAATCCACTCGGTCATTTTTTTCTCGAGGCGCGCTTTGAATTCGGCGTTTTTCGAGACATAGTGCGTCCAGCACATGCCTTCGAGCAGGTAAAACATGTGACCATAGTCGTCTAAGGTCATCTCGAATTCCCGCGGATAACAGTTCAAGAAGATTGGCCGTCCGTCTGGCATCCATTTGGAGAACTGGAAATCAAGACAGCGCTCTGCGTTTTCAATGTATTCGGTTTCGCCGGAAACCTGAGTGAAAGCGGATAGTGCGGCAGTCAGGGTCGACATCGCGCACGTGTAGGCCGAATTCTTCTTGTGGCCATTCCAGATGCCGTTGCCGTAGCCGCCCTCTTTCAACGCCCAGATTGGCACCCAGTCGTCGAGCCAATGTTTCACGGAGGCAAGGTAGCGTTCGCGCCGTGGGCCATCGGCGAAACAGGCGGCTTGGATAACGCCTGTCGTGTTGGATCCCACATCAGCAATGTTGACTTTCCCCGTGCGTAAGATATTCTGAAATTCTTTCTTGCTCAGCTGTTCGGTTGTGGTGCGCCGGTAGTTGGAAGTAAAACCGCCATTCGGAAGCTGTTCGCCAACGAAAATATCAACGTACTTCAAGACCGTGTCGATGTACTTTTGTTCTTTGAGGAGTTGGCCAGCGAGAAGCAATGTGCGTAGTGGATAGAAAATCATGTACCATTCGCTGTGGTCGGCTAAGAAACCCTCTGATTGATCGCTTTCTTGTTGCAGAATCCAGTCGGCATACGTTCGCAGCGCGTCTTCGTAGGAAAGTTGTTCGTATTGAATCTTCATTTTAATGTAAACTCCGATTGTTGGGCAGATTAAAGAAAATAGGGATGACCTGTGAAGTAGAATACCATTGAAACCGATGTCAGGCAATCAAAAGACCACCCTGGCGAGTTGGCTTCGGCTTAGGGGAGGGGAGGTGGCTCGCCGGCCCATGCGGGCTTGAGCGTCCAGCTTTGTAAGGCACTGTGACGGGCTATGTCAGCCATGTCCAGATCAAGACGGTGCGGGTTCCAGTTCTTACAATCGCGCGCACGCATGGCGATGCCTTCGCCCTCTGGCAGGTAGGGTGCAACAGGGCGCGTTGTGACGGCGGCTTGAAGGTCTTTCGCCAGCAACGCTTCGCCGAGTGCGACCAGCGCTGTGCCAAGACCGACTTCTCCCATGGAGCCGAGTGTGCCTTCGGCGCAACGAATCCGTGATGGGGCGGTGCCCGAGAGACTGATGGCCGTATCGATACCGCGCGCCACACGCTTTACTGCGTCTGGCATGAGGTAGCGTGCCGTGGGGTTTGCAAGGGGCAGTTGGCTCGGGCCAAGGACGTCGCGGCGTGGCAGCGATGTCGGCAGCTTGCCGTGCTGGCTTCGATACAGAATGGCTCGTGAAAGAATGTCCACGATTTCTGCAGCACTGAAGCGGTCTGTCCAAAACGGCGCCTTGATGTCGGCCGCCATTCGGGCCAATGTTTCGATATCGCGGGTGCTTGCGGCGGCGACTTGTTGGCGGAACTCGTCGGCGACTTGCGAGATCGACATGAGTTTAACATTGGGATCCTCGCGGAGGTGTCGGCAATGCAGCGCCCAGTTCGCTTTCACCCCCTCCTCTGAATAGTCGGGCCGAACTTGGGGGATAACCCATTTTTCCGGTGGGGTAAAGATCCCTTTGTAGTAATTCGTACAGCCAAAGGTAGACATCTTGATCTTGCACGGGTGTGAGTGAAAGATGCCGAGCCAGTCTTCCTTTTTGCGGTCTTTCAGGATAGTCTGAAATTGCGCTTCTCTTGCAGAAAATGTTTTCGAGGAGGAGTAATCGTCTTGGAAAGCGAGGGCGAGGCCAGACATGGCAAAGTTTATCGTGTTGGCGTACCAGACAATATTGTGGTTTGGCAACTCGGCTGGCGAATAACAGAACGGGAGGGACATCCGCCCCAAGGCGGCGATAAGTTGGGGGCTGTAGGACCCACCGTGCCGGGCAAACGAACCTAACGGTGCCCCAAGGATTTCTCCCATCTCGATAATGCCACCCACCTCGTCGGCCAGCATGCGTGCCACGCCGTCGGACCAGTCCGCATGCTCCATCCGTTCGGTAACGGTCGGGTGCATGGATCCCATGTCGGTGTGGCTTCCGATGTCGTGGCAGCGCAGCGATGCCAGCACGTCTTGGCGCCCACGATCACGTAGGCAGCGCATTTTCTCCCCAATGACAAAGAAAGTTCCAATGATCTTTTCTTTTGTCATGGTATCCGCGAGCATTTTAACCAAGTCGTCCAGCCCGACTTCGGGCGGTGTGATGTAGTCTTCTGTGTCAAACACAATCGAAATGCGCATCGTTTTCTCCTTCCGAATAAGCTCATGCGTGTATCTCTGCATGCTACGTTACCGGTTGCTATGTATGTATAGCAAACGCCGGAGCGGGAAGTAAAGCAAAATCGGTCGTACGGTAGTAATACAGGTAAATAGCGCTTTCAGAACCGACATAGGGGGTTTTGCAAGTGCCTCGATGCTTATTCCCATTCGATGGTGCCGGGCGGCTTGGTCGTGATGTCGTAGACCACGCGGTTTACGCCGGAGACCTCGTTGATGATGCGGCTGGAGATGCGTTGCAGCAGCTCGTGCGGGAGGTCGACCCAATCTGCCGTCATGCCGTCGAGACTCTCCACGGCACGTAGTGCGATGACGTAGTCGTAGGTGCGGCAGTCGCCCATGACGCCGACGGAGCGTACGGGCAAGAAGATCGCAAACGCCTGCCAGGTCTTGTAGTAGAGTCCGGCCTGCTTGATCTCGTGGACCATGATCGCATCCGCCTCACGCAGAATGTCGAGGGTCTTGCGGGACACCGCGCCAAGATGCCGCACACCCAGTCCAGGGCCCGGGAACGGCTGACGCATGACGACCGATTCGGGGAGTCCAAGCTGGCGACCCACTTCGCGGACTTCGTCCTTGAAGAGACGCGCCAGGGGCTCGAGGAGCTTGAACTTGAGGTCTTTCGGGAGGCCGCCCACGTTGTGGTGGCTCTTGATGATCTGAGACGGGTTGCCATTGATCGAGACGCTCTCGATGACGTCGGGGTACGTCGTGCCCTGCGCGAGCCACTGGGCGCCGGAGGTCGTGCGGGCGGCATCGGCGAAAACCTCGACGAACTCGTGCCCGATGACCTTGCGCTTCGCCTCAGGCTCTTCGACGCCCGCGAGCTTGTCGAGAAAGCGATCGGCGGCGTCCACGAAGCAGAGATCCATCTTGAAGTTGTCGCCAAAGAGCTTTTTCACGCCCTCCGCCTCGTGTTTGCGCAGGAGGCCGTTGTCCACGAAAATGCACGTGAGCTGGGTCCCGATCGCCGTGTGGAGAAGCGCGGCGGCGACCGAGGAGTCCACGCCGCCGGAGAGGCCAAGGATGACGTGCTCGGCCCCAACTCTGGCGCGGATGTCCGCGACAGACTCCACGATGAACGAGGCCATCGTCCAGGAGCCGGAACAACCGCAGATCGTGCGACAGAAATTGCGGAGGATTAAAGCACCCTGCTCAGTATGCACCACTTCGGGATGGAACTGGATGCCGTAGAAGGCGCGCTCTGGGATGATGGCCGCAGCATACTCCGTGTTGTCCGTCTCGGCCAGACGTTCGGCAGCGGCCGGCAAGGCGGCCACCTTGTCGCCGTGGCTCATCCAGACCTGAAGCGGGGACTTGACGCCTTCGAACAGCGGACTTGGCTTCACAAGACGGAGCTCAGCGCGACCGTACTCACGGGCGTTGCCGCGCACAACCTTGCCACCCAGTGCCTGCACCGTGATCTGCATACCGTAGCAGATGCCGAGAATTGGGATGCCGAGGGCATAGATCTCGGGGTCGATCTGGGGAGCTCCCTCCTCGTAGACGCTGGCTGGACCGCCGGAAAGGACGATGCCGCGGGGCTTTTCGGCCTTGATCTGTGCGGCGGAGGTATTGAAAGGGATGACCTGACTGTAGACGTTGCATTCGCGGATGCGACGCGCGATGAGCTGGCTGTATTGTGAACCGAAATCGAGGACGAGGATGGTTTCAGTCATAGAGGTTCCTGGATGGGAAATAAAGCGCAAGATTTTACCACATCGATCTCTTTATGCAACGATTTTAAATATCTTTTAAATAATCGCAGCAGATGCTTCCAGCCTGTGCAACCGACAAACAGGTAAGCCCTCCGCGCGGCTGTGCCGCGAAAAAACGATGGGGTAACTCGTCAGGGCGCATCCCCGTTCCGTTGACTCGCATAGGCGATGGGTTTGCAAGCCGAAGACATACGCCGCCGACAGACATGCGAAAAGCGGTGCCGCCCTTCGGTTGTCACCGCACGCCAAGATGGCCGATTTTGGAGTGCGGCGGCAAGCGGTATTCCGCGCGACGCCGCTTTCGAGTAAACGTGGTGCCTCTGAGCAAATCCAAACGATTCCGGCCTCACCGAGGCCAGCCACAGGGGAGAAAAACCTGTAGCCGTTGATGACCGGTCAATGAATCGTAAATGCACCCACTCGTCATTAGCCGATTACATTCAGCTGTAATCGGTCAGTGACGGGGGGCAAGTATGTGGGTAATGGGGTTTGGGGTTTAAACACAGAGAGTTTGAGAC
>CAZUAY010000096.1:0-12960 GCA_964618405.1 uncultured Lentisphaerales bacterium | reverse complement strand
TGTAGCCGCGATCGGTGATCGCGGACGATTCCGGGTTCACCGAACCCGGCTACAGGTTGTCGAAAGTTCAATGCGAGTTTTCGACGAAATCGACACATCAAAAAAAGTGGTGAGTTGCGAGTCGCGAGTTGTGAGTTGCGAAGCATAACGGAGCACGGACATTCTTGTCCGTGTACGAAAACGGGTTGGAAAACCCGTTCTCCGTTGGTGGGCGAACCCAGCGCGGCAAAGCGCTGCTTCTCCTGTAGCCGCGATCGGTGATCGCGGACGCTTCTGGGTTCACCGAACCCGGCTACAGAGGCTGCCGGAAGCGATACCTCCGGGTTCACCGAACCCGGCTACAGGTTGTTGTACCGCAATTGCGAGTTTTTTCGACGAAATCGACACATCGACACAACGACAAATTCGGGATGTGCGACTTGCCACTCACCCCTCGCTACTCGCAACTTTCTACTACGCAGAAGGGGCAGCATCTTTGAGGATCAGTTGTACGGGATCGTAGACCGAGCTGGAAAGCGTGAAAATTAAATCGAGCTTATCGCCTGCTTTGAACGGCATCGACTCGTGGCGAAACGCAATACAGCGGTGCGTGATCTCTTTAAAAGTGAGTTCCCAGTGGTTGTTGGTCTTGCCAAAGCATTTGGGGTCTGATTTCAAAGTAAGGCCTTTTACGCCAAGTTTCGGGACCGTGTTTTCCATGCCGCAGGGCTCTAAGAGATGAAGACCCGTTTCAAGTGAAGCGTTGATATCAGAAGGTTGGAGCCAATCGTCGATTAAGAGTTCTGTTCGTAAATCAAGACCTTCCGTCGCCTTCGCACAGGATGCATCGAAATGCTGTCTGAAGGGTTCGATGTTAGCGACGCTCAGCGAGAGGCCTGCGGCGACGCGGTGTCCTCCGTATCGATCGAGGAGCTGCGCGCAGCTTTCGAGGATCGGCATGAGATCGAGATCTTTGTGCTCGGGACAGCGCGCTGAGCCACGGGCAATTCCGTCCTCACCGTTCGTAATAATGATCGTGGGGAGTCCGTATGCTGAGACAAGACGCGAGGCAACGAGTCCCACCACGCCGGGATGCCAGGTAGGATTAAAAAGCACAATCGAATGTTCGTACGTTTTTAATGCGTTTGCGACGAGCGCGCTGGCTTCTGTCAGTGCATCGGCTTCTTCGTCCCGTCGTCTGAGATTGTTCTCTTCCAGAATAGTTGCATTCTTGGTCGCCTCGTTGCTCGTGGTGGTGGAGAGTAAGGCGATGGCCGTGGAAGGCTTGCCGACACGTCCAGCGGCATTGATGCGTGGCGCAAGCGTGAACCCGAGATCGGAGGCCGTGGTTGGGCGGTTGTTGATCCCAGCCAGGTATTTTAACGCACGGATTCCTTCGTTGCCGCCACAGTCGCCACGATTCATGATTTCGAGACCCTTGCTGACGATGATTCTGTTCTCGCCGGTTAGTGGCACGAGATCGCCGACCGTGCCGATGGCGATGAGTGGCAGAATCGAATGCAAAAGTCGACGGCCGTCTTCAGGTGTTAATGCGCATTTCGCGAGTTGATGAGCCAGCTTAAAGGCGACGCCTGCTCCGCACAGGTGGCGCAGGGGTTCAGGGGTGCCGGGAAGCCCAGGATTCACGATGGCCGAGGCTGTTACGGGGATTTCCTCTGTGATGCTGTGGTGGTCCGTGATCACAATCTCCACTCCGCGTGACGTCGCCTCGCGGCACGCCTCGCTTTGTGAGATTCCACAGTCGACCGTGACAATAAGGTCTACCGTTCCCATCTCTTCGAGGCAGCGGCGGAGCGCGTTAATGGTAAATCCGTAGCCCTCGTTTTGTCGATCGGGGATGAAAATAGAAACACTCCCGCCAATGCCGCTGATGGCTCGGGCGAGGGCCGCTGATGCCGTGATGCCATCGGCATCATAGTCGCCAAAAACAACAATTTTGTTTTTAGCCGCCACATGCCGACAGATGGCATCGGCTGCTTGAGCGATTCCTGGCAGTTGGTCTGGAAGAAGGCATTGTCCGAGCTTAGGGTTGAGGAAGGTCTCGGCTTCGAGACTGGTTGTAATACCTCTTAAGACGAGGCATTTCGCTACCGTCATGGCAATGGACAACTCTGATGCCAGTAGCTCGGCCGTCGCTGTGTCAACGACTGTCGTCGACCACTTGCACGCGGGCCATGCGAGATCTTTTTTGGTGGTCGTCACGGCTTAGCGGTTTTTCGCCGCAGCGAGAAATTCTGGTAGGGTTGCAGAATTCTCGTAGAGCGCCTTGCCGATGATTACGCCGTTGAGGTTCGTTCGCGCAAGTGCGATCAATGCTGTGATGTCTTCAGGGGCTTTAACGCCACCGGATGCGATTACGGAGATCGAGGGGACGGCATCTGCCATTTCGGCCATGGCCTTCAGGTTGGGACCCTTGAGCATGCCGTCTGTGGCCGTGTCGGTGTAGATTAGCGTTTTGATTCCGAATCCAACGATCATCACGGCAAGCTCCGTGGCTCGCACTGCCGTCGTCTCAACCCAACCGTTGACCTGAACAAAACCGTCTCTCGCATCAATGCCGACGGCGATGGCTTCACCATAGCGTGAAACGAGTTGCTTGAGTGATTCAACATCTGATACTGCCCGTGTTCCGATAATGGCCCGAGAGGCTCCAGCATCAATGACTTCACGCACATGTTCGTCAGTGCGGAGTCCGCCGCCGACCTCAAATGGAATCGTGATGGCCTTGGCGATTCGCGTGATGATATCGGTGTGGGCAGGCCTGCCAGCGAATGCGCCGTCTAAATCAACGATATGAATGTACTCGGCACCCAGCGATTGCCACTGGAGTGCCATCTCGACAGGGTCGGAAGAATAAATGGTTGCATCATCCATGCGGCCTTGACGCAAGCGTACGCATTGGCCACCTTTTAAATCTATAGCGGGAAGGATTTTCATAGATGTTTTTTACCATACACGGGGCATGTTTTCAAGCAGATAATAAAAGGGGCGCAAAAAAAAGCATGGCAAAATTCGCCCAAAAAATCGTCGGTTGACTATTGTGATCATTTTATCGTATACTAATCACTCGTCTAAAATCAGAAAGCAACTGCAAGGTATTACCTGAAATGAACATTGAACTTCTTGAACAAGCTAAAGCCCGCGTACCGAGCGTACCTGTATTGGTGAACATGGTTTCCCTACGCTTCCGTGAGCTGAATTCAGGCATGAGGCCACTCGTCATTCCGCTTTCCGCCGAAGAAGATCGTCTGGATATCGTCCTCCGCGAGATCGCGGAAGGCAAGTTGCAATCGGAATATGATTTCGATGCGCTTGCACGCGATGGCAGAATGAAGTAAACACAGCCGTGGCTAAAGAAAAAGCTCCGTCTTCCCCAGGAGGGCGACATGTGCTCACGCGCAACCGCAAAGCCCTTCACGATTACACCGTCTTGGAGAAAATCGAGGCGGGTTTGCAGTTGGTTGGAACCGAGGTGAAGGTGGTTCGCATGGGGCAAGCGAGCCTGAACGGAGCGTTCGCTCATGTTGATAAGCGTACGAACGAGATCTTTCTCGACAACGTGACCATCCCTCCTTACAACTTTGGGAACCGTTTTAACCACGAATCCCTTCGCTCTCGCAAGCTGCTGATGCACAAGAAGCAGATTCTAAAATTGCGTGAGTTTGTGGAACAGAAGGGGCATACGCTCGTTCCGCTTAGTCTCTACATGATCAAAGGTCGTGTCAAGGTTGAGCTGGGCGTTTGCAAAGGCAAGGCGGAAGTGGACAAACGTGAAACGCTTCGTCGGCGCGAATCGGATCGTGATGCCGAGCGTGCTATTTCGCAGCACTACAGGGGGTAATACGTGAAAATTGTGGAAACTCCAATTGGACTTCCCGAAGAGGTTCCCAATATTGTCTTGGCTGCAGGTTTTTTTGATGGTGTTCATCTTGGGCATCGACAGATTCTTTCCTCTACGTTAGCCTGCGCACGCGAGAACGGTGCTAAAGCTTGGGTACTGACCTTTGATCCCCATCCTCTCGCAGTGATTGCGCCCGAACGCAAGCCACCCTTGCTGACGCGGCTTGAATTGCGGCTTAAAATTCTGGCTGAGTTGGGGGTAGACGGATGTTTGCTGATGCCGTTTACGAAGGAACTTGCGTCGCTTTCTCCCGAGCAGTTTATCTCCATGGTTTTTAGCGGATGGATGAAACCAGATCACTCTTGTACGGTTGTTTCTGGAGACAACTGGCGGTTTGGGCGGGATCGTGCGGGTAGCTTGGCGGCCATTACTTCCATTAGCCAAGGGAAAATTAAGATCCTTCAAACACCGATGGTTGAGCATGAAGGGCGGCGTATTTCCAGCTCTATTATTCGTGCGACCATCAAGAATGGTGAGTTGGTCGAGGCGGCTGCAATGCTGGGACGCGCCCATCTGATCCGTGAGCGGACGTTATACGGTCGTGGAGTTGGTACGAAGCTTGGGTTCGCAACAGCGAATTTTCGTCCCGAGGCCGAAGTGCTTCCGCCTGTTGGCGTGTATGAAGTGGAAGCGTGTATACGCAGCCACAGCCCCACCGTATGGTTGAGAGGCGTGGCGAATCTCGGCTATCGTCCGACGTTTACTGATTCCGATTTGCTTGTGCCCGAATTTGAAGTGCACATTCTTGATTTTGAGGGCGATCTCCATGGCGAAGAAATTGATGTGCGCTTCATCCGCAGGCTTCGCGACGAACTTAAATTTGATACGGTTGATGCGCTCGTTCAGCAGATAAAACTGGATATTCTCGCCGTACGGTCAAAGTGAGAGTTGCTGGCAGAGAATGTGACCGATACAATTTTGTCCGTAACTTCGCTAGGAAGTGGTTTCAACGAACGGAGCGGGGACATTTCTGTCCCCGACACGACGGGGGTTCGAAAACCCCCGCTCCGTTTGCTTCGCTCATCCTCGTCCTCGATTCATGCGAAAAGTCACCTCCTCGTTTTTTCGCGATGCGCCGAAACTACAATTCGGGGAAACTCCAATTCGGGAACTCCGGTTTGACCACTACGTTTCATTATGATAATATTCATAATTCTTTCTTTCTGATGGCGAGGACTAATTCTGAACCCAAGGATACAAATTATGAGCACTAAATTTACAGTTGAAAACGTTATCAAGCGCGATGAAATTACGCGCTATTACAAAAATGGTCGCGACTTCATTGACGACGATCTGATCGAAAGCCAGCTTGAGGCCGGAAAAAATCCGGACCCCGGTCGCATCCGCGAAATTCTCGCCAAATCGATGGCCATCCAGACGCTCGACCCTACTGAAACGGCACTGCTCTTGCACGTCACGGATCCTGATCTGCGCAAGGAGATGGAGGAGACCGCACTCAAGATCAAGCACTTCGTGTACGATAACCGTATCGTCACGTTTGCGCCGATGTATATCTCCAATTATTGCGTCAACCGCTGTCTTTATTGCGGGTTTAGCAGTGATAACGATTTACAGAAACGCCGTTGCCTGACCATGGATGAAATCAAAGCGGAGGCAGAGGCGATGACGGGACGCGACGGCCATAAGCGCGTCATGGCCGTCTATGGCGAACATCCGATTTCGGGTGCAAATTTCATTGCGGAAAGCCTTGAAGCCATCTATTCGGTTAAAGTCAAAACACGCAACGGCACCAGCAACGTGCGCCGCATCAACGTCAATGCCGCCCCGATGTCTATCGACGATCTTAAAATCGTGCAAACCGCTGGAATTGGAACTTTTCAAGTTTTCCAAGAATCCTATCATCACAAAACGTATGAGACGATGCATCCGGCGGGCACGATCAAGGGTGATTACGGTTGGCGCATCACGAGTATGCACCGTGCGTTTGATGCCGGCATCGACGATGTCGGACTCGGAGCGCTCTTCGGTTTGCACGATTGGCGTTTCGAGGTCATGGGCCTCGTGACTCACGCCCGCGAATTAGAGCGTTACTCGGGCGTCGGTCCCCACACATTCTCGGTTCCTCGCATGCATACGGCCAGCGGCTCCGATGTGTCGAGCAATCCAACGGAAAATTTCACGGACGATAATTTTATGCACGCCGTCACGGTGCTGCGTCTTTCGGTTCCTTACACGGGCATCATTGTGACCGCTCGGGAGTCGCCAGAACTGCGCGATAAGTGTGTCGACATCGGCATCACGCAGATGGATGCCTCGACTCGCATCGGCATTGGTGCTTACGCAAAGAAGGATGTTTCTCAGGAGATTGACGAGCAGCAATTCCTGCTTGGCGATCCGCGCACGCTGGAGGAGTTGATCTGTGATCTGGCTCGCCGTGGTACGATTACCTCGTTCTGCACTGCCGGCTATCGCTGCGGCCGCACGGGCGGCTGCATCATGGATTCGCTCAAGACCGGTAAAGAAGGAACCTTCTGCAAGGTCAATGCTGTGCTGACGTTCCGCGAGTGGCTCGATGATTTCGCTTCGCCAGAAAGTATCAAGATCTGCGAACCGGTGATCAAGTCCGAACTCGCCGCTATTGAGGCAAATTATCCCAAGTTCTACCCTCAAGTGCTGAATCGGTACAATAAGATTTGCGCCGGTGAACGCGATCTTTATTTCTAAAGAATAACGGATAGGCAGACGGAAAAAGGTAAGGAGTTAAAAATGTTTGATCTTCGTTCTCGCTACGGCGTTTACGGCAAACCCGTCGTTACCGCCCACCGAGGTTTTTCAGGCCGTTATCCAGAGAATACCTTGCTTGCCTTTCAGAAGGCGATTGAACAGGGAGTCGATATCGTTGAGTTCGATGTACGTGAGTCTTCCGATGGTGCTTTGGTGATTATGCACGACGCCTTTTTGGATAGAACCACTGACGACAAGGGGCCAGTCAATGGCCATTCGCTCCGTGAGTTAAAACGTTTAAACGCGACCTACTGGCAAGGTCCGCACGACACCGGCGTGCGGACTGCGTCTCCTGCGTACAGGGAAGGTATCCCGACTTTAGAAGAAGCGTTGGCTGCGCTTGCAGGACGCGTGGGCCTGAATATTCAAGTCTATACGGACCACCCGTCTTCGCTGGAAAGAATTGTCCAACTCTACCTCCAGTATGGTTTGCAGCTTTCTGGATTTTTGATGTTGAGGTCATTCGTGGAGGGTGAGTTGGTTCGCGCCATTTCGCCAGAGGTTGCAATTTGCATCGGCGAGGATAGAGCCAATCTGGATCGCCACCTCGCATTTGGCGTGGATTACGTTCAGCCGACACGAGCTTGTTTGACTGCCCTCTACATTCGTCGTCTCGTTGAATCTAAGATTCCGGCCAATGTTTTTTTTGCGAACGATCCCGACAGTATGGTTACCATGATAAAACAAGGCGTGCCAGGAATCATGACCGATGTGCCCAATGTGCTGCTTGACCTCATCAAGAAAGGAAAAATAAATGAAAATACTGATAATTTTTAACCGTGAACCCTACGACAACACCGATGTAACGTGGAACGGCCTGCGCCTAGCTGGAAAGTTGCTAGAATCGGGGCAAGAGGTCCGCCTGTTTCTGATGAACGACTCCGTTGATATGGCCCGCGATGCGTGTAAGCCACCGGAAGGCTACGATCAGGACTTATCTCAACTACTGAAGGATCTTATTGCCAAGGGGGTTCCGGTTAAGGTTTGCGGAACCTGCATGGCACGATGCGGAATTCATAAAAACCAACCGTATTTTGATGGAGCAGAGAAATCAACGATGGCTGCACTGGCGGAGTGGGTCGTTGATAGCGCTAAGGTTATTACGTTCTAAATCTTGAAAACTTTTGCAGGGAGTTGTGCAGGGAACTTTCTTGGAAGATCAAGATCGATAATATCGATAGTATTGACATTGTCGATGGGGCGAAAGTGAGCCCTCTTTATTTGACATCATCAGGCGGATCAGCCAACCTTTGCCTTGAATACGTGCTTTTCGGTTGCAGGAAGAGAAGGATCCTAAAAACTTATGAAAAAATCTAAATTGCCGAAAATGGTCGAGGAGCCTTGGTGCATGTTTTGCGGTGCGCACGCTGGGGAAGTAAGTGAGGCTGGAGAGAATCCAGGTGTCAACAAAGCGACTGCCATTTACTATTGTGAAACGTGTAACTACATGTACTGCTCGATCTGTTCATACAGAACCAAATCCTGTGCGAAAGACGAAGCCGTGTGTGTGCGGTGTGACAACACGATGAAACGAATCAACCAAGCAGTACCTTGAAAAGGGATGTCTAATGACAAAGAAATGCGCGTGCGGATCGGACAAGCTACAAGAAGTCAAAATGGGCGGTAGTTCCGTTAGTCTTGTGGCAACTGACAAGCTTGTATTCTATGGCTATAAAAGGAACTTACTCCTTGATTTGTGAACGCCCCTGATGTATCTTCATTGTATATCCAAAAGGAGAGATGATGATTACGAAAATTCAAAAATGGGGAAACAGTCTTGCGGTGCGAATTCCTCAAGCCGTTGCAAAAGAGACGCAGCTTTGCGTAGGAGAGACCGTTAATCTGGCCTCTCAGGATGGACAGATTGTTATCACCCCCGTCCGCCAACAGCGTTATAAACTTGCGGATCTTTTGAAAGACGTTAGGCCGCACAACCTGCATGATGAAGTTTCCAGCGGAGGTGCCCTCGGAAAGGAAGTTTGGTAATGCCTGCCCCCTATTGCCCGAAACGCGGTGATGTCGTCTGGATTGAATTCACGCCCCAAGCAGGGCATGAGCAAGCGGGTCATCGTCCGGCCTTGGTTTTGTCTCCCGAAACTTACAACCGCAAAGTGGGATTAGCGCTACTTTGTCCGATCACGAGTCAAGTGAAAGGCTATCCATTTGAAGTTCGCTTGCCTCAAGGGTTGGAGGTCGTGGGTGTTGTCCTAGCAGATCAAGTTAAAAGTCTTGATTGGAAGGTGCGTCATGCATCCTTTTGTTGTGCCCTTGCCAAAGAGACCGTGCACGAGGTGCTGAACAAGCTTGGCACTTTAATTGATGATTAAGGATTAAGGATTAAGTAAGCGTGAACGCGCATCAACACCAGCCCTTGTTGTCCGAAGACATTGCCACAAGCATCCGGCAATGCCTTCCTCATGCACGCCGCCTGGGCTGTTCTGAGCCGCCTGGTGCGGCGATGGCTGCGGTTGCTGAAGCCATTCGCCGCGACGTTGCCACATCCGCTGTGCTTGCCGTGTTGCCATCGCCTGTTGCATTGGAGGCCTTCTGCACCGACCTGCAATCGCTTTGTACCGATGCGGCGGGCTTCCGTTCCTATCCGATGCTGGATCTTGCCGATGATGATCCTGAAGCGATGGCGGCACGGCTCTCTGTTCTCAACCTCCTGAGGAAAGTCGACCACCCGCAGGTGGTGGTCGCCACGTGCGTGCAGGCAATGCTTCAGCCTTCGCCGGATCCAGAACGCACAGAGGCGCTTTCACAGATTGTGGCAGTGGGCGAAACCGTGGAGATGGATCCCTTCATTAACTGGCTCGTTGCCTCGGGCTATCGACGCGAGCCGGAGGTGTTCGAGGTCAACACGTTTGCGGTCAAAGGTGGCATTATTGATGTCTGGCCGACCGCCTCGCGCCATCCGTGCAGAATTGAGTTCTTTGGCGACGATGTGGAGTCGCTGCGTGCATTTAACTGTTTCGACCAGCGCTCCACGCACAGCCTCGAGGCGGTCAAAATTCCGCCTGCTAAATTACCGCAACAAACGACAGCGTTGTTGCACACGTATCTGCCTGCCGCTTCCGTCGTGCTGTGGATTGGCCATGATGAAATCGCCATCGAAGGCGATGTGTTTGCGGAGAATGCCGCGCTACCGGAACTGCAACGCCTGCCAGCGGTCATGGCGCAACTTGAAGCGCGTAACGACATCAGTGAAATCTTCGTCGGCGATCCGGCACCGCCTGGGGCGGAACCCGTTGCGCTACCGTTTGGCGCCGTCAGCGGACTCGCCGATGCTAACACGCACCATCACGATCCCGATTTCATGTCGTCGCAGCGACGCAAGCTCGTGGCAGAGTGTCGACACCTCCACACGAAGTCGAAGGTGGCCGTGCATTTCTGTCTCGATACGCCGGGGATGCTCGACCACATAACGGGCGAACTTGCGGGCGCGTCGGTAGATGTGCGGTTGGCACCGCTTTCGGGCGGATTTTCCGTCGTAGAAATGGATGGACGAATCCGATCGGTCTTTCTGTCGCAATCTGATCTTTACGGCCAGTCGAAGCGACCTCGTGCGCGCTCAGCCGAGCCGATGACCTTGCCAGACGATGCGGCTACCGAGCAGGACGAAAATTCGGATGCGCTCGATGTGACCTCGCAAGTGCTCGATCAGATTGCGCCGGGCGACTTGGTCGTCCACCTTGAATACGGCATCGGCAAATTCACTGGAACGAAGGAGATGCTGATTCGCGGACAGCGTTGCGAAGTGATTTGCATCGATTATGCAAACAACACAAAGCTCTTTGTTCCGGTCTCACACGCCAACCTGATTTCGCGCTACAAAGGCACCGATGATACGCCGGTCAAGCTCCATTCGATTGGCAATAAACGATGGTCGGATGAAAAAGCTCAGGCGCAAAGCTCCATTCAAAATCTGGCGTTACGCATGCTGGAGATGCAGGCGCGACGCAAGCAAATGGTTGGGTTTGCCTTTTCGCCTGAGACGCCGTATATGCAGGAGTTTGAGGCCTCATTCCCCTACACGGAAACAGCGGGTCAGGTGGAGTGCATCGCGCAGGTGACGAAGGACATGACGTCATCGCATCCGATGGACCGCGTGGTTTGTGGTGACGCAGGTTACGGAAAGACGGAAGTGGCGATACGCGCCGCTTTCATGTGTGCGATGCAAGGCAGGCAAGTTGCGATTCTTGTGCCGACCACGGTTCTCGCTCAGCAGCATTACGATACCTTTCGCGACCGTATGACCGCGTATCCGCTGAACATCGCCATGCACTCACGCTTCTGCACGAACGGCCAACGCGCTGCTGCCGTGGAGGGCATAGCCAACGGGACCGTTGATATCATTATCGGTACTCATGGCCTTGTCCAACCAAACATTCGATTCAAGAATCTCGGTCTCGTCGTGATCGATGAAGAGCAGCGCTTCGGCGTTCGCCACAAAGAGTTTCTCAAGACGCTGCGCTTGATGGTCGATGTGTTGACGCTTTCCGCCACGCCGATCCCGCGCACCCTTTATTTGGGACTGATGGGCGCACGCGATCTCAGCTTGCTTCAGACCCCGCCACGCGAGCGCGTGGCCACCGAAACGAAGGTCGTGCGGCAAAGCGACGAGCTCGTGAAGGCGGCCATTTTGGCCGAGATCAACCGCGGCGGCCAAGTGTTTTATCTGCATAACCGCGTGCTCACGATTGAGATGGTGTACCAGCATTTATCTGAACTGATGCCGCACATCCGCATTGGCATTGGGCACGGCCAGATGCCTCCCGCGCAGATCGAGCGTATCATGCGCGACTTTTCCGCGGGAAAATACGATGTATTGCTTTCCACCACGATCATCGAGAGTGGCATTGATATTCCACGTGCCAATACCATTATTGTTGATCGTGCAGATCGCTTTGGCATTGCCGATCTGTACCAACTCCGTGGCAGAGTCGGACGGGGCGGCATCAAAGCGTATGCCTACTTCATGTTGCCGCCTGATAGTTACATCAGCACCGAGGCGCGGCAGCGGCTCAAGGCGCTTCAGCAACATCAAGGCCTTGGGACGGGCGTTAATCTGGCGATGCGCGATCTGAGCATTCGTGGGGCGGGTAATCTTCTCGGAGCGGAACAAAGCGGACACATTGCCGCCATCGGCTTCAATTTGTATTGTCAGTTGCTCCGTCGGGCTGTAGCGCGTCTTCGCGGTGAAAAGCCGCCGCTCCTTATCGACGTGGCGGTGTCGTTACCCTTCCTCGAGTTGAACCCCTCGTCAACGAATCGTTCGGCGGCCACCTGTTTACCGTATGCGTACCTCGAAGACGATGCGCAGCGCATTGAGTTCCACAGACGTCTTGCCGAGTGTGCATCGCTCAAAGAGCTGACGGCGCTTGAGCGGGATATGGTGGATCGATTTGGCGCTGCGCCGCCACCGTTAAAGCGACTTTTCGCACTTGCTGAGATTCGTATTCTTGCCGCCGAGCAGGGTGTTCAAAAAGTTGAGTTTGATGATGAAGGAGACTTGTTGCTCTACCGTGGCAATGTCGCGTGGCGCAATGCCTCGGGGGATTTGCCGCATCCAGCGGCCCGAATTCCCGATGCGCTGCTTGCTTATATTGCGATGACGCTTCGCACGCTATGAGGTTAATTTACTTCTTCCGTTGCCGAATTTCTCACGCTTCGCTATAATGCACACGATGAAAAGCAAAGCATGTCCAACCGTCAAACTTGTCTGTCCCACCACGCTTAATTTCACCGTCATCGATGTCGAAACGGCCAACTTTGATCGTGCCTCGATCTGTCAGATTGGGCTCGTGCGTTATGAAGCGGGCCAATGCGTTCAGGAATGGGAAACGCTCGTCGATCCGCGGGATTATTTTGATGGACGCAACATCGAGGTGCACGGCATCCGTGCTGCGGATGTGAAAGGAGCGCCAACGTTCGCTGAAATCGCCGATCCCTTGCGTGGGTTCATGGATGGATTTACGGTGGTGAGTCATACCGCTTTTGACAAGACGGCCATTCACGGGGCCTCGCAGAAACACGGTGTTGCAAGTCCGACCTGCCGTTGGCTCGATTCCGCCTGTGTGGCCCGCCGCGCCTGGACTCGCGACGAGGTGGGCGGCTACGGCCTCCACGATCTCTGCGGTCTCCTCGGCTACGAATTCCGGCATCACGACGCGCTAGAGGATGCCAAGGCCGCGGCGCATATTTTTATGGCGGCTGTCGAGCGCGCAGGGCTTGATGTTGAAGGTTGGTTAGAGCGTGTGCGTCGACCGGTGCGACCGGTAATCGGGCAGGTGGATGTTACTCCTCCGTTTGCC
>CAZUAY010000095.1:5354-13146 GCA_964618405.1 uncultured Lentisphaerales bacterium | reverse complement strand
CGTCTGCCGTTCCTGCACAGGCTGGAAGCATCTGCTCCCAGTGGCTCAATCGCTGTGTCTCCAACTCTCTGTGTTTAAAACCGCACCGCGCTTATTGCGACAACTGGGTTGATAGCCCAGCAGAGCAGATCCCAGGCATCACCCCCACACAACATACTTTTAACTCCTACCCTGTGCCTGACCGATTACGGGCGGACAAAATATTTAGACATTTTTAACTGGACATGAAAGGCCACTTTCGGTCATCCTACTAACACATGAAATATTTACTCCTACTTCCGTTTGCATTTTTTCTGGGACTTGCCGTTGGATCATGGAGCCCCAAACAAGACCTTCTTAAAGCCCGTCAGGAGCTCAAAGCGCTGGAAAAGAAGTTAGAAAAGCAAAAGACTGGCGGGAAACTCTCCGCGCTTAACAGCATTATCAAAATTCCAGAGAATAGACCCAGCCGAAAGGCAGAACCTTCCAAGGCGCATGTGGAGCTGGTTGAAGAAGATGCGGGCGATACGCTTGAGGCCGGCACCAACTTCGTCGCCGATGCCTCTACTACCAACGCTCCCGGCGAGCCACAGAGTGCTCCACGGCGAAACTTCCCTAACCCTCGCTCGAAAAACTTCGAGGAAGAGCTAGAGGAGGCAAAAGAGCTCTGGAAAACTCGAGCTGGGATCGCTCGCTCCCAATGGCAGGCAAAGTTGAGCCTGAGCGAGCAGGAGTGTACGCTTTTCGATCAAGCATTGACGGATATGAACAACAAGCTCTATTTGACCATGGAGGCCGTGGCGAAAGAGCTGCAAAGTGCAGAGGAAATCTCGACCGAGCTTAGTATCCGAATCGTGAACGCGGTGACCACAACTTTGATGGAATCCTACGAGCAGATTGGGGATGTTCTGCTCCCTGAAGAACGTGCACAAATTGAGGAGATGCAAATGCAGGATTTTATCGACCCCACGGCCTTTGAACCCTTGGTTGATGTGTGGGATAAGCTATGAACTCTTTTTCGCAACTCCTCCAAATCACACGCTATGAGTGGTTCACTGCGATTCGCAGTCGGCGGGCCATGGTGATCTTGCTGCTTTACATGTTGGCGGCCATCTGCACGATGAACTTTTCTATCAACGCCCTTCAGAAAATGGAGAAGGAGCTGGTCAGCCTCCTGCAGTTGCCTGAAACCGAAGAGGTGGGCGTCGTCTCGAAGACCCTGTGGCAATCCAAGCCGTTCCAGCGTATTATGAAAGAGGTTTCGCGCGACAATGATGTGTACAATGACTTGGTTGGCAAGCATCCCGTCGAGCTGATCTATGCATGGCTGGTCTTCTTTTACACCCCCTTGCTCGTCGTGCTGGTCTCAGCTAACCGGATCTCGGATGACATCGGTTCAGGCTCCATCCGCTATGTCGCCTTCCGAAGTTCCCGTTTCACGTGGTCATTCGGCAAGTTCCTAGGTCAAGCGGGGATGATCGGTGCGGCGCTGCTCCTCAGCGGTATCGGCGCTTACGCCGTTGCTTTGGTTCGCTTGCACGGCACCTCCTTTGAATTGTTGTCTCATATTTCCCAATGGTCGCTACGCGCTTGGATTTATTCTATTCCCTACCTGGGGCTGGCGATGGGTCTTTCGCATCTCACCCGCTCCGGCAGTAAAGCCACCATACTGGGAATTCTCTCGATCTCAGCGTGTTTCGTCATCTCAACGATAGCGCATTTCAATCACAATGCCTCTGGATGGAAATCGATTTTCGGCTACCTAGCAACCGGGGTTCCCGATACCTATCGGCTCTTACTCTGGCGCAATAGCGCAGCCTTGCTTGCAACGGGCACCACGTGGATGTTCACGCTGGCGCTGTGCTACCTTTTCTTGGGGTATCTAGCCTTTCGGAGGCGTGATATTTAAAATGACAAACGCTGTAACCACCACGGACCTCGTCAAAAAATACGGCTCCAACCGCGCACTGAACGGCTTGACCATCGCCATTCCCAGTGACGCTGTCACTGGCTTAGTGGGCGCGAACGGAGCAGGTAAAACCACCTGGATGATGGCAGTCGCTGGGTTTCTCAAAATCAACTCCGGTGAGATCAATCTACTCAATAGCGGGCCATTCAAGCCAGAGGTTCATTGCGGACGCATCAGCATTCTGCCACAGGACTCGGAGCTGCCGGGCGAAAGTTATCCGCTCGAAACCCTGGTTCACTACGGCCGGTTGCAGGGGTTGTGCAAGAATGAAGCGGTCAAAACCGCCAAAGAAATTCTCGCTGAAGTCCATCTGGCTGACCGCATGAAATCCTCTATCCGCTCGCTTTCGCATGGCATGCGCAAGCGAGTGATGATTGCGCAATGTTTTATCGGCTCACCCGAGTTGATTCTGCTGGACGAACCGCTCAGCGGACTGGATCCGAAAGAGGTCGCCAACATGCGCAACTTCATCCTTAAACGGCCCAAAACACAAACCATAGTCATCAGCTCTCACAACCTGAACGACATCGAACTCCTGTGCGATTATGTTGCGTTTTTTAAGCACGGAAAGAGTGCGCGACTAAAAACCGTTGCCGAGATCACCAACAAGACCGGGTTGCTGACCTACGCGCTCACCGCTCCCCCTGCTTCCATGGAAGATCTCTCCGCCCTGCTCCCGGAGTGCACCCTAATCCTCGATCAGCAGACCCACAAACTCCGGTGCCACTTTAAACCCGCACAAATGCCGGCCGCTCAGCTCAACGCCATCCTGATCCCGCGCTTACTCCAGTCAACAGAGATTATCACCATCACCAGCGGCGTCACGCTTGAAGACCAGATTCTCAGTGAATTCTAAAGTCGCCCCACCACGCCTCCTCTTTCCTTCCGCTTGAGACGGTTCCAGATCCGCGAGACGTCCGTGGCAGAGTAGGGGCGCAGACAAAAATCGAGTCGCCAGAGGCAGCCGCCACTTTCCCGTAGCGTATCGAGACGGTTCGAAATATCGTGTGGGTGATCATTCGTAATGTAGGTGCGACACTTCTGCATGGTCACAAGCACATCACCACCTCGAACGGGATGAAGGCGCGTAGGTTCATCGTTGCCAAGTTTTGGCGGACACGTCCCACATCCAGCACCGAGTGAGGAAAGCGGACAGGTTTCGGAAATCATAAGCGGTGTGTCTTGGTAGAGGATCACCGTCGCGACGTCCCCCCATTCGGCGAGCAATTCTGAAATATCCGCTTCGGTGCTTTCAGGAGAAAGCGTGACGCCACGTGCGCCCTTGTCAAGCCACTCCGAAATCGCTTGCGAGTTCCAGACAGAGAGTGTCCAATCGGCTTGGATATCGCAGGTGTTGGGGATGAACTCAAAAGCACCAGGATTCGACACCAGCCATCGCGTGCATCCATTTTTGACGAGCCTGTTGATTCGGTCATGGAGCGCCGCGCTTTCCCATGCGCGGATGATCAAGGGGATTGCAAGGCGAATCCGCTCAGCGCCATAACGTTTTGTGCACCGCTCGACCTCGGCATCGGACACGGAGCTAAGGTCGAGGATGACTTCATCGAAATCGTTAATCTCGTCGAGGCAGGCCGGCTGATCCGTTTTGATGATCCAGCGTTCACGAACGGGCGCCGCAGGCTTGATGTGGCAGGGTCTTGACGCTGCCACCGCTACGACAGCGGCGTGGCGCTGTGTCGACGCTGCCACAAGCGATGCGGAGAGATCCACGCAGACGCGGCGGCGGAGTTCGTTGAGTTGCGACATGGGGACGAAAAGACCGTCGGGATTGTTGACGGTGAGCGAGTGGAGGGAGAAGTCCGATTCGCCGAGCTTGGCGCAAGAATCCGCAATGCCTTGTTTCGACTTCTCTGGATTCTTGGCGATGGTATACGTATCGGTCACGATGGATTCAGCGGCCACGGCAGGATCGGCGGTGAGGTGTGCCTTGAGCAACACGTGATCAGCGTGGATGGCCACATTCATGTCGATCGGCGTGCGAGGCTTGCGCTCGGCTGCGAGTGGCATTTCGGAGGCGAAACGCTTTTTGACCTCTTGTGAGGAAGCGCAGTAGACGGTTGCGCCCGTGGGAATGTGCGGGGCCTCTTCGGGAAGGAGGACGCTGATGGAGTTGCCGGCTTGGCATTCGAAGACAATGCCACGGCTCTGGCCAAAGGTGTCGAGCTTGTCGATGGGGAAGCCGTAGGGTCTGTCCTGTCCGGGAAGGTCGACTTGGATGCCATCATGGAGTTCCAGCCTGCGGTCGGTACGGAAGCGCAACCAGCGAGTACCATCAGGGAAGGAGCGCACGGAGTCGACGATACCGATGGGCACACCACGGTGACCCGTAACATCGGGGTCAACCCCCTCGTCGTGGCGAACGCCATGGGCATGGAATTTCGTCCATTTGCGACTAAAGATGGTTTGGAGATCGTTCTGAGCTTTGACCAGATCGCTTTCGCGGGTGAGGGTGCCGTCGAGAATGCGGCGATAAAAATCGGTGACGGCGGCCACGTAGAGCGGACTCTTCATGCGGCCTTCAATCTTGAGGCAGGAGACGCCAGCATCGGCCAGCTTCAAAACATCGGTGGAGAGCGCAAGGTCCTTCATGGAGAAGGCGAGGCCGTCGGTATCCGATCCGGACACCGCATAGCGGTCGCGGCACGGGTAGCCGCAACGTCCTCGGTTTCCACTACGCCCGTTGCGGACGGCGGACATCAGACAGAGTCCGCTATAGCTGTAGCACAGTGCGCCATGGATGAAGACCTCGGTGTGAATGCCGTCGTCCGCGATGCGGCGAACTTCATCGATGGTCAGCTCGCGGGCTAGTGTCACTTGGCTGAAGCCCCAGTTGGTAGCGACGCGTGCCCCTTCGAGATTGTGAATTGCCATCTGCGTGCTGGCGTGCAGGTTGAGGGTAGGGGCGATCTCGCGAGCGAGGCGAGCAACGCCCATATCTTGGACGATGAGGGCATCGGCACCTGCTTCGGCAATGGTGAGGATGGCATCGGCCATCTCGGGAATTTCGGATTCGCTGAGAAGCGTGTTGACGGTGACAAAGACTTCTCGACGTTTCTCAAGGGAGTGTGCGTAGTGGACGATGCTACGAAGTTCTTCGGGCGAAAAATTCACAGCTTCGGCACGTGCAGAGAAGCTTTGCAACCCGCAGTAGATGGCATCGGCACCATAGAAAAAAGCAGCATAGCCCGCTTCGGGGCCACCGGCAGGTGATAAAAGTTTTGTGTGAGTCTTCTTCTTAGCGTCCATAATCAAAGGATTCCATTGCGCATCTGTTGTCGCTGAAACCTGCATCTAGTTTCAAAGATCATTCCTGGCCAATCCTCCAGTTGATGTTTCACGGTAGAGGCTCGGAAGGTCACGTCCTGTTGCAAGCATCGTTCGAACCACTTTGTCAAAGCTGACGCGGTGCAATCCATCGGAGAGGCTTGCGTAAAGGTTGGCATCCATTGCACGGGCTGCGGCAAAGGCATTGCGTTCAACGCAGGGGATCTGCACCAGTCCGTTAATCGGATCGCAGGTCAAACCTAAGTGGTGTTCAAGTCCAATTTCCGCAGCATATTCGATTTGTGCAGGACTTCCTCCGAATAATTGATTAGCAGCACCGGCAGCCATCGCGCAGGCGACACCAATTTCGCCCTGGCATCCAACTTCTGCGCCTGAGATTGAGCCATTTTTTTTCACGATCAGGCCGATCAGGCCAGCCGTCGCGAGTGCATGGAGAATGCGCTTTTCGGTGACCTCTTGATGCTTGTGGCAAAAGTACAGAACCGCTGGCAAAACACCTGCCGAACCACACGTCGGCGCCGTAACGATTAATCCCGTGGAAGCTGCGTTTTCTTCGGCCACAGCCAGAGCGTAAGCAAAGAGACATCCCCTGCTTTGCAAGCTTGAGCGCAACCCTCTCGTTCGTTGATAGTAGTTTGAGGCTTTGCGCTGAAGTCCTAATCCTCCCGGCAAAACACCCTCAGATTCTAAGCCACGTTCAACTGCGACTTTCATCACAGTCCAAACTTCTTTTAGGTATTCAAGAATATCCAACCCTTCACACTCGAGGGTATATTCCCACAAGGACTTTCCCTGTTCCTTGCACCATCCGAGAATGGCGTCCATTTGATCGAGTGGGTAGAGGGAGGGTTCGGATACGACAGTTGTCTCAGAGGCCGATTTCAGAAAGCCACCGCCAATGCTGTAAACTTCCCATGTGTCGGTGACGCAATCCTGAGCATCAAGACTTTCAAAAATCATCCCATTGGGGTGCAACGGTAAAATCGTCTCTGGCTTCCAAATAAGCTCAACGGCGAGCGGTGCGGAGCCATGGGCGATCGCTTGATCCGTCATGTGCCCCTTGCCTGTTGCCGCGAGACTTCCGTGTAGGGTGACACGCAGACGTGTTGCTTCTGGATGCCGGGATGAAAAATCTTGGGCCGCACGCAGTGGACCCATCGTATGGCTACTGGAAGGCCCCAAACCGATTTTAAAGAGGTTCCGAATCGAATCCATTGCGCTACCTTTGTTGTTTAAAAATGAGGAATTGATGTTAGCATGAACATCCCAGACAAGCTATCAAAACATCTGCATTAGTCGCTTTCGCTAAAGACGATCGCTTCGAATACGGTAAAATCTGAACCTTCGCGCCAATCGTTGGGTCCGAGGCCGGCTTTGAGCGCAAGGTGGGTGAGCGTTTCTTCGAGCTCCCAACCTTGTTCTGGGGCGACTTGCGGGAGATACACCGCCATGCGGCCATGCTTGCGGATCGTCATGCCGTGCTTGCCGATGATGATGTCGCGCCAGGAAGCAACCGGTTGAGAGGGCGTCAGCGCGGAGATTTCGAGCGTGATGCTGTCAAATTCGTCGGGCTGCAAGGGGATGAAGCGTGGATCTTCAAAGGCAGACTGAACGGCGAGATCGGTGACCGCTTCGTACAGCGGTCGGTGAGCAATGATTTCGCCAATGCATCCGCGAAGTTCATCGTCAGGCGTTGTCTTCAACGTTACGAAGCATCCCATGGGCAGTTGCATGTCTTCTGAGGCATCGTCCTTGAAGTAGTCAGCAGGCAGGGATTCTCCGGTTTCAAGTTTGTGCTGGATGGAACGACGGGCAAAACTGAGGAGGGCGCGTTTTTCATTGTCCATCAGTAATTTCCTGGGTGGTTCTTCGGGTTGATCGTGCGGTGGAGTCCAGTCCGCATGTCCGGTCACGCACAAGTAGCAGACGAAACAGGATTCGTCGCCGGATTTGTCGGAGGAGGTTTCGTAATGGGCCATGTCGAGTACAGCGTTCTTGGGTAAAAGTTCGAGCATCAGCGCAATTGGGTCGCGACCACATATCGTCGCATTATGGTTGGTGATGTGCGAAAGAAAACCGTCGAGGTCGAGTTTTTGGATGGTGTCAAAAGCTTTCAAGTCGAGCTGTTCGACTTTTTCGCGCACATTTTTTTCGAACGGCAAGTAGTCGAAGTCATCGCCGTAATGTGTGAAATCGGAACTGACAACGAGAAGGGTTTCTGCATCAAGAATAGTGCGAAGTGCATCAGTAGCTTTTTCGAGTGCGGTGCGATCCATGGAGCCCACGATGAAGGGGGCGATTTTAAAAGGACGCTGCTTGAGCGCGTATTGGAGCATTGGATATTGGATTTGCGTGCTGTGTTCCTTGGCGTGAATGTCATCGCTATAGGCAATGTTGAATAGACTGGCAACCGATTCAATTGCCTCTTTGTCGATTTCGATGGAACCATAGGGCGTTGATACGCCACTCGCCTCGGGGCATACGAGAAAATTGTTTAAATGCACGCGATGGCTGGGAGCGAGAAGAACGACACGCTTG
>CAZUAY010000095.1:0-5344 GCA_964618405.1 uncultured Lentisphaerales bacterium | reverse complement strand
AACTGTTTATCCGAGAATGAAGCGCGAGCTTGAAGAAATGGAGAAGCGCACAGATGAACTCAAAGAGAAGGTTGATAACGATGTGTTTGACTTTGATATAACTGATTTATAATTTGTCGGCACCGTTTTTGTTTTCCATATTGAATTTGATATGCTCAGAGTTATCTTTCATATCAAGCATTGTTCTGAATGCGTTTAATACCATAAGCGGCAGTTTGCGCTGAATACGCATAACCCGCATGGGGAAGAATCAAGACATTGGTTTGAGGCTCTGCGTTGGAGAAGGGAATAGCGTCCAGGCAGCCCTTAATTAGCGCGTCGAGCTTCTTGGCTGATCCGGGATACCAGGTTCCGGCAATTGTACTGTTGAGGATGTGGGGCTTCTGTGTGAAATGGCTTGGTACTGTGCTCATGGTATTCCTCCCTTAAGATTGAGCCTTCTATGGTACCCCTTGTGTTCATGTTTTACAAGGGAACAGATTTAGAGTGTTATTTCGAATTCATTCTGTTTCGAATTCATTCTTGCAAAAACCGTATGATTTGAGTAGTCTTTGAACGGATTTAACAATAACAAAAGTAAAGATAAGCATGAAGAAACTCACAAACATTCTCTGCATCGGTGGTGGCTATGTGGGAGGACCCACCATGGCGATGATTGCCAAAAAATGTCCAGACCGAAAGGTGACCGTTGTTGATATTAATCCAAAGCGAATCGCCGCTTGGCAATCGGATAAACTCCCAATTTACGAGCCGGGTCTCAAAGAAGTTGTTCAAGAAACGCTGAACCGAAATCTCTTCTTCTCAACCGACGTCGATAAGGCGATCGAAGCAGCCGATGTTATTTTTGTGGCGGTGAACACGCCAACAAAGACCTTCGGACAAGGCGCTGGTTGCGCTGCTGACCTCCAATTCTGGGAAAAGACCGCGCGCCAGATCAAACGTTGCTCAAAAAGCGATAAGATTGTCGTTGAGAAGTCAACGCTCCCCGTGCGTACTGCAGCGGCCATGCAGCGCGTGCTCTCCGCTGAAGACAATGGCGTTCATTTTGAAGTGCTTTCGAATCCCGAGTTTCTGGCAGAGGGAACCGCTATTACCGATCTCGAATCTCCAGATCGAATTCTCATCGGTTCTGATGAGACGGAATCCGGTCTGATGGCGCGCCAAGCTGTTGTGGATATTTACGCGTCTTGGGTTCCCCGTGAGCGCATTCTCACGACGAACGTTTGGTCATCAGAGCTTTCAAAAATTGCGGCTAACGCCTTTTTAGCTCAACGAATATCCTCCATCAATGCGTTAACCGAGCTTTGCGAAAAAACGGGGGCGGATGTAACCGAAGTGGCGCGAGCTATCGGTGCGGATAGTCGTATCGGCCCTAAATTCCTCAAAGCGGGCGTTGGTTTTGGTGGCTCCTGTTTTAAGAAGGACATTCTGAATCTCGTTTACATGTGCGAATCTCAGGGCCTGCATCAGGCGGCTGACTACTGGCGCTCGGTCGTGACCATGAACACCTATCAGCAGAACCGATTTGTTAGCACGATGCTCACCGCTATGTTCAATACTGTGGCCAGCAAGCGAATCGCGCTGCTCGGCTTCGCCTTCAAAGCCGACACCTCGGATACGCGTGAAACACCCGCGCTGACAGTTGCCAAACTGCTCGCCGATGAGCATGCCGACATTGTGATAACGGATCCCTACGCAATAGAAAACGCGAAGAATGATCTTGCTTCGATTGCCGAGCGCGTCAACTTCGAAGCCGATCCTTATCAGGCGGTTGCAGGAGCTGATGCCGTTGCCGTCCTGACGGATTGGAAGCTTTACAAAGAGCTTGATTGGGAGCGGATCTATTCATCCATGCGTAAACCCGCTTTCATTTTTGATGGGCGTAACTTCCTCGACCACGCCAAGCTCTTTGCGCTCGGCTTCCACGTTTATGCAATCGGCATTGAACCGAAGTCACACTTCTGATCAGACCAACATTGCAGAACGTGCCCAGTCATAGTTTTGTGAAATTAAGTCATCGAATGCCGGCATGGGATACCAGACACGAATAGTCGGCTGAACGAAAGCAAAACCGGATTTAACAATTTGATAGGTGAAATTTGCACTAAAGGTTCGTGCCAACGTTTTGCTGAGTTTTCCGTGTGTCGTTACAGCCTCGATACACTCCTCAAGATGGGCTGTGTTTCGGTTGTAGATAGGACCTAGGTTTCCAGTGTCGACGGGGTCTTTGGGGTCGATAACTTTGAGGTCGCAGTAACAAATTGCTGGAAGCTTGATCTTGCAGTCGCAGGAGACCATGTAAGTTCCATAAGCGTCGGGCGGCATGGCGCTGATGACGAGAGGCTGTACGGGGCAAAGGTCTTGGTAAAGATAGTAGGGTGATTTGGAAAAGGTGTTTGGAAAAATTTCTTTTTCGATGGCGAGCGTAAGGCCGCCCGAAGTGGTGAGGTAGAGGGTTTTGAGTTTATCGAAAGGCACCCGTTCAAGGATACGATAGACACCGAGATACACTGAGAACTTTGGTGTTCCATCTTCATGAGGAACGGTACGAGCACGGGCATATTCCCAGTCAAAATCTGAAGGGAAATCGCCTTCAATTTCGACGAAAATAAGTCGTTCATGTGAGCCTCGGTTCGTACCTGTTGCCATGTAGGCTCCAAATTGAGCTGGCTCCAGCATGGAAGCGATAAGGGCTTCTGTTGGAAAGAGGGTGAGGTAGTAATGAATCTCATTCATGGCGTATACTCCTTATTTGTTGAGGGATGAAAACCAGTCAATGAAGTTGTACTTTTGAAAAACAGACACGAAAATTAGCGAAATGACGGCCATAATCTTGATCAAAATATCAAGCGAAGGACCGACTGTATCCTTGAGGGGATCTCCAACCGTATCACCCACTACGGAGGCCGAATGCGCGTCCGATCCTTTTCCGCCATATTTTCCACTTTCGATAAATTTTTTGGCATTGTCCCATGCACCACCGGCGTTGGCGGTGTAGAGCGCTAGAACAACGGCAGAAAGCGTCGTGCCGACCAAAAGTCCGCCTACGAATTTCGGGCCGAGAATAAAGCCTCCTATAAGCGGTGCCGCGATGGAGAGGATTGCAGGTAGTTTCATTTCGGCCAGAGCTCCAGCAGAACTGATATTAATGCAGGTGACATAGTCTGGCTTAGACTCTCCCGTGAGAATCCCAGGAATTTCTCTGAACTGCCGACGAACTTCTTGTACCATTTTGCGGGCGACCTTCGTAACCGCTTCAATCAAAATCCCGGAGAAGAGGAAGGGGAGTGCCGCACCGACAAGGCCTCCGGTCAACGTCAGGATATCGATAAAGTTGAGGCTCAAATCAAACCCATGTGTATCTTCTGGGCTGGCCTGTGCGTAGAGGTAGGAAGCGAAGAGCGAGAGGGCAGCGAGGGCGGCGGAACCGATTGCAAACCCTTTGCCAATGGCAGCAGTCGTGTTGCCTACAGCATCCAGGTGATCGGTTATTCGGCGAACTTTTGGATCGAGCTTCGCCATTTCGCTGATGCCGCCAGCGTTATCCGCGATTGGGCCAAAAGTGTCGACGGAAACGGTGGCAACAACGTAGGAGAGCATACCGATGGCTGCCATGGAGACGCCGTAGAGGCCAGCGACGGCGTTGGCGATGATGGTGGCGATGGCCATGACCATGACAGGCAAGAAGACGGATTTCATTCCGCCTGCCATTCCTTGCGTGATGTTCAAGGCGTATCCTTCGCAACTGGCCTCAGCAAGTTGACGCGTTGCACGGTAATCAAAGCTGGTGTAGATCTCGGCGAGTTGTCCGATAGCGATACCCGCAAGATTTCCAGCTACGGCGGCGATCCAGGGGCTCAGAATACCGAAATGGAAGCCAATGGTGCTTGTGTCCAGTCCTCGAAAATACCGTGCGGTGAAAAATCCAGTTCCGATGATGGTGAGCAAGGCCGAGACTAGGGTGGAAAAATTCAATTCACGATGGGGATTATCGGATGTTTTACGGGCAAGCAAGAAGACGATGCCAGCCATACAAGAAACGATACCAATGCCGGCAAAGCCGAGGGGGTAAACAATCAGATGCGAGATCAAACTGAAATCAATTCGGTTCGCCCCAGCATCTTGGTTAGTATAAAAAAGACAGATAGCCAAGATCACGCTCGAAATGAGTGCGCCAACATAGCTTTCGAGCAAGTCTGCGCCCAAGCCAGCGACATCGCCTACGTTGTCGCCCACGTTGTCAGCAATTGTTGCAGGGTTTCGTGGATCGTCTTCCGGAATATGGGCTTCCGTCTTACCCACAAGGTCGGCTCCCATGTCTGCAGCCTTCGTGAAAATGCCACCGCCGACGCGACCGAACATCGCGATGATCGAGCAGCCGAGCGCATAGCCCGAAAGTGACATGGTGAAAGGAATAAAGTGAATGCCCATCCAGTTCGTTGTCATGACCATTTGGGCTGCTGAGGTTTGTCCCATGAACTTCCCAAAAATTGCATAGACGAGTACGAGTCCCAAAAGGGCAAATCCGCCAACGCACAGGCCCATGACTGAGCCACCACGAAACGCCACCCTGAGCGTTTGGCCAATATCTTCGGTCAGGCGGGCTACATTCGAGACACGCACATTAGCAATCGTGGCGATTTTCATGCCAATCCAGCCTGCCGACCCGCTCATCAACGCCCCAATAAGGAACGTTACGCCTGTATACCACGACACAACGAGAGCGAGCAGCAGAGCAACGCACAAGGCGACAACAAAGACAACCCCGTACACGTGACGTACAAAGGTGTCTGAACCCATACGAATGGCATCCGAAATTTCCTTCATTTCGACCGTTCCGGGCGCCATCTTTCGAACGATTGCGAAGTTAATGGCGGCAAACGCTAGTGCTCCTATGGCGACAACGATTATCACGCTTAGCATCTTGTTTCCTTTTTTTTTCTTAGTGGGGAGTCTGGTTGAAACCCGACTCCACGCTTTGGGTTGGTGAATGGCTACCAGCCTGCTTGTTCAGTGAGTAACCACAGTTTAAAAAACCAAATGCTATTAGAACAAAATTTACGTTTATATGCAATGGAGAATTATCCACGAATCGTAATCGGTCAGTGACGGGGGGTATCCCCGTTGACTGCCCGATTACAGTCGCGAGTTGCGAGTTGCGAGTTGCGAGTTGCGAGTGGGCGATCGGTGATCGCGGATGTCCCCAAAACTTTGTCGTGAGTTTTGTCGCGAACTTTGTCGACTACCACTACCGTGGTACTAGCGACTAGCCACTAGCGACTAGCGACTGTAATCGGTCAGTGACGGGGGGTGACGCCTGAGATCTGCTCTGCTGTGCTATCAA
>CAZUAY010000094.1:0-13164 GCA_964618405.1 uncultured Lentisphaerales bacterium | reverse complement strand
GCAAGGTCGGAACCATCGGCGGCGGTTTGTTCGCGGAGGTAGCGCGTGAACTGGGTCGGTTCGAAGATTTCGGAGTCTTCGGCGAAGAGGCAGAAGAGGAGACGAACGAGGTAGACCTCGAGCGCGTGGCCGCCATAGCCGATGGCTTGTAGAGAGTCGTGAAGCTCGGCCATACGTTCGGCGGCTTTGCGGTTCACGGGGTTTTGTTCGTGGACGGGTTCGGAGTCGAGACCGAGGAACATGCCGAAGAGCTTGACGTACTTGCGGAGGTCGGCAAGTTTGAAGCGCGTGCATTCGCCACTGCGCGTGAGGTCATAAACGTGAAAGTTTTGGAAGTCTGAGACCACGATGGCGCGGGGAATTTCGTGGGGTGGAAGCGATTCGGCATAGACGCGCGCTTGTTCGTAGGCAAGGTCGAGGTTTTTGCCCTTCGACTTCATTTCGATGAGGATGCGCCCTTTCCAGAAAAGGTCGATAAAGCCTTGGGAGCTGTCGAGACGTTTGGTGCGGTGTTCGAAGATGGCGACCTGCTCCGTCTTGACGCCGAACACCTCGAAGAACCTGAGGAGGAAGCTTTGCGCCTGCGATTTTTCGTCGTAGGCCATGCGCCAGTTCTTTGCAAATTGCGTTGCATCGCGTCGTATATCATCCCAGCTTTTCATGATGGTGTATCCATGGGGAAGAAGCGTAGCAGGTTCGCAAGGGCTTGGTCAAGTTTTGTTACGGCTCAGGAACGGTATTTGTCGCAGGCCAATCGAAGCGTCTCTTGAGTTGAAACAAAGCATGCCTGCGGAATCTCGGTGCCAGCAACGGGTCGTAAAGAGCCTTCACGAGGTTGGTCTCGCTGTCTACCCAGAATAACTCCCGCATCGTCAGGACTGACATGGTTTCATAGGGATCAGCTCCTGTCTCGTCACTTTTAATCGCATCCCGTAAGGTCGTGTACAGAAGCCCCTTGTCCCGCGCAATCACGATGCTCTCAACTAGGTTGGAAAAGAAGTTAAGGTGATCCACGTCGTTGGTTTCAAGTGCATACCATGTGGGCGGATTGGGGTAAACGAACTTAGGAGGACAATACCCATAACCGACGACATCCGCATACTGAAAGCTTTTGATATGAACCGTCTCGTCTGGCCCTGCGTAGTCAACATGGAGAGCTGGCACATATGTGTCGGCAATTAAAATCATCCATCCTGAAAGGAATATGCCTAAGACTAAAAATCGACTGAAATTGCTTTTCATTGGTCCCTCCTAATCTGTCGACAATATAAACCGAAGATATTCATAGTTGCGTGTTTTCCAATATTTCTGCGGTGCTGATGGCTTAGTAAAATGCTGCATATGTTGCAGGGGAAAATACGACCGGTTTTCATTCCGGGATGGAGTTCGTCTCTGGCCACCCATATTTCTTTTTAAGGTTGAACAAGGCATCATATCGGAACCTGGGAACGAGGAGCGGATCGTTCAGCATTTCAACAAGATTGGTCTCATCTGCGTGCGCTAATACAGAGTACATCGGCAAAAATGATATCGCCCCACATTCCTTCATGGAGGAGGACTGTGAACGAAGCGCATCACGGAGAGTCCGATAATACAAGTCGTGATCTCTTGTAATGAAGACGCTTGCAACGAAGTTCGAGAAAAAGTTCACTATTTCCACGTCGTTGGAGCCGACGATGAACAACGGTGGAAAATTTGACGGTGAGAACTTAGGGGGGCAAACAGGGCCGCAGTTGGTGAGCGCTAGCGAAAACTCCCACGAGTCTTCAAAATTCGTCGGAAGGGCGGGAGAGTAGAACGGGCCTCTCGATTGGTTGGTCACTGCGAAAAAAACGGCGGTGCGGCCAATGATTGAATTTGTTTCCGGCAAGTATTCAGGGAAGGCTTCGTGAATCTCAATCACATTTGTCCCCCAGTCGCCTAGCCAATAATCCTTCACGCCAATGCGCATAACCCCGTCATCGACATCTAGTACTGTTCCGATTCCTGCAATGTCAGACCCTTTCAAGTACGACAGATAGCGAGGAGGAGTCCGCACAAACCAATCGCCCAACAAAATAGGACAGACAAGTATAAGACTCAGTAATTGAAGCGTTTGCTTTATTTTCATCGTAACCCTCCTTATGGCCGTGGCAATATGAACCTCGGATAGGCGTAGTTGCGAGTCTTCCTCCGTGTTACGGCTCAGGAACGGTATTAGTCGCAGGCCAGTCGAAACGCTTTTGAAGTGTCCATAATGCGTCGTAACGAAAACGTGGTGCCAGGAGAGGATCGTTGAGAGCTTCCACGAGATTCGTTTCGTCGTCTGTCCAGAGGAGTTCTTGCATCGTTAGGGCAGACATAGTTTTATAGGGATCACTCCCTGTTTCGTCGCTTTTAATCGCATCTCGCAAAGTCGTGTAAAGAAGATTCCTGTTTCGTCCGACCACGATGCTCTCAACTAGGTTGGAAAAGAAGTTAAGGTGATCCACGTCGTTGGTTTCAAGTGCATACCATGTGGGCGGATTGGGGTAAACGAACTTAGGAGGACAAGACCCATAACGGTTCGTAAAGTACACGGAACTGTCCATAATCAGATAATCGTATTTTGGATGACTGGAAATGGCGAATTTAACTTCGTTTGTAGTCGCAAAGAAAACAATGTTCTTTCCTGCATAGTAATTTGTGTTATCTCTCGGTATTCCGTCCGACCAATCGCTAAAGGCTTGGTAGATCGAGACGGGATTTGTCGTAAAACTTCCCATCCAAAATCTCTCCACATCGATAACAAGAGCATCGTCATGCTGTCCAATGGCTTTACCTACACCGACGACATCTGCATACTGAAAGCTTTTTATATGAACCGTCTCATCTGGCCCTGCGTAATCGACGAGAAACTTTGGGGTATAGCTCTCCGCAAGCAGAATCATCATTTCAGAGATAAATGCGCTCGCAACAAAGGTTCGTAATATTATTTTTTTCATCGCGTTCTCCTAGTTTTTCGGCAGTATGAACCGAAGGTACTCATGATTTCGGGGTTCCCAGGATTTCTGCAGTGCGGTGGGTTTTCCATAATGCTGCATGAAGGGCTTGCTTGCGTTCATCATCCAACCATTGTTCAATGTGGTCTGGTTATGCTTCCCTTTGCTTCCGTACAAGACGTGTTCTACAAGTCCGAGTGTATGCCCCGTCTCATGAGTCGCGACCGAAGCCACTGCGGAAGCCTGTTCATCTGAAGTGAAAGGAAATAGATTGGAATCGTATGTTGTAACGGGGAAGGCATTGTTTTCATTTCTATACTTCTGCGTACACGGACTCTTACGAATTCTCGTTACGTAAGCGTAGCAAATCCCCTCGGGATCGGCATTCGGCCATGAAACGCATTCATTAGGCGTGTACCCAAGCGCAATTCCAAAATTTTCGTCAGTATTTGTGTCGACGATTATTACGACTTGCTTGCACCGTCCAGTGACTGGTAAACGTGTAAATTTTAGATTGACATCCGACGGAACAAGAGTTTGGCATTTCCAAACGACACTATCAAGCTCATGAGCTTTCGTTCTATCGGGACATCCCGCATACAGCAGAATATTGGTTAAACATCCCACAACATTCGTTTTTCCGAGCAAATGTGGAGAAAACGTTTCAGGATAGATGATGGGGGTCTTGAATTCATTGTACGCCGCATCCGTCATCTCAATCCTCACCACCTGCGGAACATAGACCTTTGTGCTCGCCTCGTCGAGAATGGTCGCACGGTCGCTGTCCGCCTCGCGGTATCGGAAGAAAATGGTGTAATACGGCGGCGGTACGGGCTCACCAGAAACCACCTGAGGCAAGGCACGATGGAACGGCGATACGGCGTTCGTGAAAACGTCCGGCGAATCGACCAAGGCAGCCCCCTCCGTGGCGATGCCATCCCAGACTATCGTTTGCGGGCCTGCAAGGCAGTGCCGCCGCTTCTGATGACCCGGCTGGGCCTGGCTGGCATCCAACCAGCCGACGTGCTGCCAGCCTGCGGTCGTTTCGCGCATCAGCTCCCCTTCAAGCCATCCCTCCTGATAATGGTGCGGACATCCCGTGAGATCCAGCGTGAACGAGGCTGTCTCACCGAGATGCGGCGAAAAGTTTTCGGTCGCGTCAATCAAGCCGAATGCGCTTTGCCCGCATTTCGGTATCGCAAGCTTGTTTGTTACGAATGTAGCCTCGTCTAGTTCAGAAACGGCTGTTATGGTGACTGTGTCGAAGTCGAAGGGGGGCGGAGCCTGCGTAATCGTGAGAAACGCTGTCATGCCGTTCGGCGTAGCCGCCATGCTTCCGTAGTCCGCGCTCCACGAAACGCTTTGTGGCAATACTCCGGCAAGATTCGTGATGGAGAACGGCCCTATCAACTCGTCCACGAAGTGCCATGCGGCGGCGATCGGTCTAATCCCAAGCCGTCTGTACCGGAGTTTGATCGAGGGATTCCCGCTTGCGGCTGTACCGCCGTCGAGCGAGAGCATCTGCATCGTTTCGATCTCGGGGAATCGGGTAATGACCGATTCCAATTCCACGACCTTGTGCGCAATGATGCCATCTGATGAGATCAGTGCATTTTCAGAAGGACTCTGACCTGTCCTCGGCACAAAGGACAGACGGAGACGGCTTTTCCACAGCTCGCCGGATGGAGGATCGGTTCCGTAGGGTGCAGGGAGGAGCTTCAATTCAGTATCCGCACCGAAAGGCAGGCGGAGCTTGACGGAGGTGCTGGTGCCAGAAAGAAGAACGATGCTATTCCAGTTTTCCTCGCTCTCCCAGACGATCAACGCACTGCGTGTGGAGTAAACATCAACGAGGACATCAAAGTTGCCAGGCGATGCCGCAGGAAGGTAGTATCTGTCGTAATAATCGTCGAAGCCGTTATGATCGGCATCCCGAAAGCTTGAGTCGTAACCCACCTGCTCCCAAATGTCGGGCAGTCCATTGTTGTTGGAATCCGGCTCTACGGGAGTAAAATCCTCGCTTGAAATCGGGTTCATGCCGTTGGAAACTTCGAAAGCGTCGCTGAAGCCGTCCCCATCCGTGTCCGCCGTGCGAGGATCGGTTTGGTTCCAAAATTCCTCGAGATCAGTCAGGCCATCGCCATCGCGGTCGAGGTCGGAATCGGCCACAAGTTTTTTGCCATGCGTCCATTTTTCCCAGAGATCGGGGATTCCGTCGCCGTCCGTGTCGGTGGAATCATCCTTCCACCACGAGGGCAAGGATACAGTCTCCAGTAAAGCGATATCACCCGAATCCTGTGTTGTTGGTGCTGATGTATAGGAGGTCGCTTGATTCGTGACAACCCCGTCTTTAGTATATGACACGTCAGCAAAATAACCGAGACAGAGCGCGGTGCAGATCATCCCGAAAACGGACATTCTCCGCAATCTCCTGAGCAAATCACTGACGGCCGTAATCTTCAGGAGAAAGATGACGCTGACCAGTGCCCATACTAGAATTGCCCATTCACCTGCCATACGTTACCTCACCAGAAAGACGGAGTTAAAGAGTCCGGCGGTATCGACGCCCAACGCGGACAGGGTGGTGACAATAGCACCATCGGATTCGGTGCGCACGGCTAAGCCGTATTTGAGCGCGAGATACCGCCGAAGGGCATTGAGCTGATCTTCCGTTGGTGTTTCGGCAAGAAGAATCAGCTCGGCGATCCCGCCGCTCCAGCTCTGCGCCCATGCCGCTGTCGCCGGAGCCCCACCGATGTAGAGCTCGTTCAAGGGCACAGGTGAATCGAAGACCGCTTCGATGAGCTGAAATGTGGCTCTAGTGGAAAAACGGTTTGTCAGCGTGGCATTCACGGACAGTGCCACGGTGTTGGTGAACTGGAGAGCTTTTCCGCAGGCCGAATTCTGGATTGTACCCAGAACAACGACAACAGTCAGTACTTGAAATACGTTTTGCATCACCCGTGCCCCCATTTTCAACTCTACAGTTAAACACGTGTAATTAATATGGCATATTTAAGCGGAATTAGACAAGCAAATACGGCATAAGGTGGTAATCGGTCAGTGACGGGGGGTGTCCCCGTTGACTGCCCGATTACAGTAGCGAGTTGCTAGTGGCTAGTCGCTAGCTCTGTCCCGACAGGGTTCCCCCCAGATGGGCATCGGGGATTTGCGTTTAGAATTAGAGAGATCTCCGCATAAGATAGGCTCGCGGCGACGAGAGAACCACGCCGAAAACCCAGACCGTTTTTCCTGATATGACTTGCCCATAACTTCGAGTTTTGCTAAGCAGTACGATTCGAGAAAGTCATCTCGTCATTTTTCGCGACGCGGCCGTGCGGCGGGCTGACTCCTCACTTCTGAATTTCACCCTTTTCCTTGGGGTTCTTCTTGGTGAAGAAAACGTAGGCTAAGGGGAGAACAGTAATCGTGAGAATGCCGGAGACGATGATTCCGCCGACAGAAGCGGCGCCAATGCCAATGCGGTTGACCGCGCCAACGCCGCTGGCCATGGCGATGGGCATCATGCCGAGGCCGGAGGCAGCAATCACCATCAGAACCGCGCGGAAGGTTTGCTCAACGGCTTCGTACATCGCGTCACGTCTGCATTTGCCAGCGGCAATCAACTGTCCGAGTCTATCGACAATAATGATCGCGGCATTCACGACAACGCCGATGAGGAGCACGACACCGAGGAGAACGAAGATGGAGATATTCATTCCGGATATCTTGAGCGCCCAGGCAATGCCAATCAAGGCCATAGGAATGGTCAGGAGGACGATGAAGGGTCTGACGAAGCTTTCCAGAATAGCGGAGAGCATGAGGTAGGTCAGAATGATGGCCATCAAAATAGCTGAACCGAAGTCGGCAACGGCTTCGCCCATCATCTCTGCCATGCCTGCTTTATCGAATTCGTAGCCTACGCCTGCCGTTGAGCCGATTTCATCGCCCTTCGCATACATTTCCTCAAGAATGGTCGCCGAGGCGTAGCCTGGCGTTTCATTTCCGACCAGTTTCACCGTGCGCTCTTTATCAACGCGGTAGATCATGATCTTCGATTGGGTGTTCTTAATTTCGGCCACCGTTTCCAGTGGAACTGGAAAGCCAGTTTTCCCCGGAATCATAAATTGCGGCACTTGGTCGATTCCTGCCTGTTCAAGCAACTTTACGCGGATGTTGATGGTCTTATCGCCATTCTTAAAGGAAGCTGCTTGGATGCCATCGACATTGCCACGGACAATAGTTCCGAGTGTTGATGGCGTAATTCCGAGGTCCGCCAGAACAGCACGGTTAGGAATTACCTTGATCTCCGGCTTGTCGTCACGCGCGGTCGTGTCGAGCTGAGCGATTCCTGGGTTCTTCATCAGTTCGCGCTGCAATGCGCGCGCACGGTTCGTCAACTCGTCAAGATCAGGGCCACGCAGGTTCATTTCGAGGCTGCTGTCGCTACCGCCGGTAACGCCGGGAACCGAGGCAGAGAGGATCGCATCGGGCACAGTTGCCAGATCGCGACGGATCTGGGCCAGTACTTCTTCTAACTTCCAGTCTCGCTCATAGACCGATTTAAAAACGAGTTCAATCTGAGCAAGGTAAACGCCTTCGTTCGCCTGGCCACCGATTGCATCGGCTTTACCAACAGAGACCAGCACATCGTCAAGATCGGTGTACTTTGACATCATCTCGGCAACTTCGTTCGCCTTGGCTGTTGTTCGTTCCAAGCTGTAATAGCTGGGGAATTCGCAGCGAACGAAAATTCGTCCCCAGTCATCACTTTCCGTAAACGTAAAGCCAACGCCCTTCATGCCAAACGACATCGAGAAGAAAAAGAACAAAATCGATAACACAACGACTGCCGTCGCTAACACGCGCCGATTGCCAATCGCGCGAAGTCCTCTGCCGTAGCGCAAGGCAAGGCGATCAAAGCCAGCGTCCCACTTACGTCCTAATTTTGATAGCGGTCCTGTCTTTTCAGATTCCTTGCGCATGAAGAGGGCACAAAGAATGGGGGTTAATGTGAAGCTGATAAAAATGGACGCAATGTTCACGATCAGCGTCGTCAAGGCGAAGGGGGCGAAGAAGCGCCCGACGATGGAGCTCATCATCGCGATCGGAATCATCACTACCACGTTGGTTCCGGCAGAGGCCAAGACAGCAACGGTCACTTGGCTCGTCCCAATGCAAGCCGCATCCCATTTATTGGGCGTGTCCTCGAATCGACGAACAACGTTTTCGAGCACGACGATCGAGTTCGAAACAAGGATACCGGCAGAGAGACCAATCGCCAACATCGTGGAGATATTCAGTGTCTGACCGCTGAGCTTCATGAAGAAAAGACTGATAATGATCGTCACGGGCATCGTGATGGAAACGATGAACGTGGTTCGGATGTTGATCAAGAAGGCGAACAGAATGCCAGCGCAGAGCAGGACGGCTGAAACAATGTCGTTGGTTGTGGAATCGACGGTCGATTGCACAATGTTGCCATCGTCAAGAATCCAGTCGATTTTCATGCCAGCCGGAAGTGTTTCCGAAAGTTGTTCAAAGCGTTTTTTGGCTTCATTGACCACTTGTACGGTGTTTCCGTCGGACTTCTTAACGACTTTAATTGTGATCCCTGGCACCCCGTTGAGGAAGGCACGCTGGCGAATTTCTTCTGTCGCCATTCGTACGGATCCGAGATCCGACAAGTAACGTCTCGCGCCATTGCTGGCTGCAATTTCCAATCGGTTGATCGACTCGACCGTATACGTGTCGGCATCGAAGCGAAGGGAGTATTCGCTACCCGAGTCGCGCAGACGGCCACCTGGCACGGTCATAATGCTGTTCTTCAAAACCGAGACAACGGTTGCGGAAGTGAGACCGGCTGCCGCGAGTTTATCGCGATCCAGCTCCACCCAGATCTCGCGCTGATTGCCACCAATTAAATCGACGGAAGCAACGCCCTTGACGGTGGCGAAGCGGTCGGAAAGCTCGTTGTCCGCATAGTCGTAGAGATCGTCCACCGTTTGGGTTCCCGACAAGAACATCGTGGCCACCGACGTAGCGTTAATATCAAGCTTTTCGATGACGGGACGCTCCGCTGCCACAGGAAGATCGGACAGCACGCCATCAATTTTTTCGCGCACGTTCTGTGCTGCCACGTCAACGTCGACGGAGAGGTCGAACTCGACTACGACGTTACAGACGTTTTCGAGACACAGCGAGTTGATGTGCTTGAGACCTTCGACTCCCGACACGGCGTCTTCGATGTACTTGGCGACGTCCTTCTCCATGTCTTCCGGCGAAGCGCCGAGCCAGACGGTCGTTATTGTCACGTAAGGAATGTCGACGCTCGGCATATTCTCTAAGGAAATGCTCTTGTAGGAGTTGATTCCTAAGACAATAAGGGCGATGATGAGACATCCCATCGCGACAGGACGTTTTGTTGATGCAGTTGCGAGAAACATAATTTACCTCATTTCACTACGGCGACCTTGCGGCCATCGTAAAGCTGTGACTGGCCTTCAACAACGATGTGCTCGCCGCCGGTGAGACCTTCAAGAACCTCTGTAAAGCCAGCGTTGCGGAGTCCGGTCGTGATCACGACTTCGCGTACCACGCCTTGGTTTTCAACGAAAACAATCGAGCCGGCTTGGCGAACAAGAATGGCCTCGTCAGGAATTGCGACCCCTTCATGGCTTTCGAAAACAACTTCGAAGTCGGCCATCTTCCCAGGAACTGCCCATGACTGATCTTCCACGATGCCACGAAACTCAAAGGTTCGCAGGCGCATTTCCACCTCCGGGCTCTTCGCCGCTACCTTAAAGAGACCGCGGTCAACCTTGTCGACAAAGAGACGGAATTCTGTTTTTTCGGTGATCACATCTTCGTAATAGGAAGCAGGCAGGTAGGCACTTGCCTTGATCTTCTGCACGCCATTGATGCGAACGATATGGGTGCCTGATTTGGCTTGTTCGCCCGGCTCCATGAATCGTCCTCCGACAATGCCATCGATCGGTGCGAAAATGGTTGCATCAGAGAGGTTGCGTTTGGCGATGGTGAGTGCGGCCTCAAACTGTGCCACCTGTTGCTTGTAGAGTTCGATGTTCGCCTCTGCAATGGCAACAGCGGCATCAACCGATTCTCGCTGAATTGCAATCTGCTCGTACTCGTTGTCGGATACGCGCGCATCCTTATGAAGGCGCTCGTAACGATCAAAGTCTAGTACGGCTTTCTTTTGTTCAGCAGCAGTTCGGCGAGCGGTCGCTTCGGCAACCCGTTGTTGCGCTTTTGCGGTGTTGATATTGCTTTCGGCAATCAGCACGCGGCTTTCCAGCGCAACGGGATCGATCGCGAAGAGTTTCGTTTCGCCCTTCTTGACCACATCGCCCAAGTCCACGAACACCGCATCGAGATTTCCATCTATACGTGAGGCAACGAAAGCCGACTGGTCTGAAGCAAGACTTCCTTGTACGGTCATTTTTCGTTCGAAAGCGCGGGTTCCTGCAGTGGTTGTGCGAATGTTCAGCACCGTGTCTGCAAGCGTGCTGGTTGCGGCTGTTTCTTTTTTACCGCATCCGATTGCCAGAGCGGCTAATGCGGATGCCATCAGGAGTCGTGTTGTTCTGTTTTTCATTTTGTTTTCCTTGAAAGTTTCTTAATTGAGGGTAGGGGCAATTGGATCGGAAAGATCGGTCGGATCGGACGGATCAGCGAGATCATCTGGCTTTTCAGGCGATTGTTCGCCGACATCCAACACGCCCATCGAAAGTTTGAGTGCGGCCCAGGCAATCCGCTCTTGGTAGCGGCTTTGCAACATCTTGAGCTCGGCTTGGCTCATCATCGCTTCAGCATCGAGTGCATCGCTCAGCGGAACGAGTCCTTCAATCTGACGGGAGCGATAATCCTCGTGCTTCAATTTTGCCGCTTCATAGATTTTCGAAGTAACGAAAGCAACATCACGGGCATCGTCCACTTGGTTGCGTGCAACCATGACATCCAGCATAATCCGCAGAAACGTTTGTTCGCGCGAAAGGGTGCTCTTCGTGCGCTCCGCCTTTGCCAATTTATAAAGTCCGACGTTTGCAAACCCATTGAAAGCATCCCAAGCGCCTCTGATTCCAACGGAGCGATTCGCCGTCCAGGTATGATGGTCTGACGACCAACTCATGGTTCCAAATAGCGAGATTGACGGAAGGAAGTCCGCAATAGCTTTCCTGACTTCGTTCTCGCGAATCACCCTATTTCGATCGGCAATTTCGAGCTCCGGATTTGAAGAAAGCGCGGTAAAAATGAGACGCTCCATGCTATTCGTGTCTGCGAGGTCGGTGCTTGTTTCACCGCTCAATTTCAGCTCGTCGGTCGAGGCATCGGGTGGCAGCCCCAGCAGATTGAGTAAGCTCCCTTTTCGATTAAGGTAGTTCCGCTTGGCGAGCGCTAAAGTCGCTTCCTTGGCGACGCGTTGCGCGACGGCTTGTTTCGCCTCCCAGTCTCGTGCTAAGCCCTCGTCGGCAAGGCCAGACACGCGTGCCGAGGTTTCTTGAGCCGTTTCGAGTTGTTTGGCAACCGCCGTAATTTCATCCTGCGAAATCATGCAGTTATAATAGGCGGTCATGGTTTGGAACGCAATCGTTTGGCGAACATAGTGCGCCCGCGCTGTTGCTTGTGCTTGCTGTTCGTCTTTGGAAGCATAAACAAACCAAAGCGAAGGAATCACGAGCGGCAAGCCGACCGACACGCGTGAACCCGTGTAGCTCGAATCTTGCATCATCGGCGCTTTGTCCCAGCCTGTCCAATCGGCTGAAGCGTTGACCTGCGGGAGAAACTGTGCAAACGAGATGTTTTTTCCTAAGGCCGCCATCCGAATGTCAAGATCGGCCATCTGGACGTCGTAATTAGCTTCCATTGCGAGGGCAACGGACATCTCCAGCGAGAGTGGCGCTTCCGGTAATGCCGCACGACGTTCGGCGAGTGTTTCTGTGAAGTCGTGGACATGGGCGTCGCGCTCTTGTTGGCCCTTGTAGGAAACACATCCTCCTACAAGCAGAACGAGCGCGAGACTCCGGTACAGCGACAAAGGAGGCTTGGCTCTTGTAATTTTTTCCATTTTCATATTGCTCATTAGACTCATTTTTTAAAAAAAGCTCTTGGATCAAGCGATCTCGGTTTCTATTTTGGCGGCAATGCTCTCCTCCATCGCATCAGAAAATCTTCCCATTAAGGACAGCATCCTGGCGAGATCTTCGTTGGAAAGCTTTCGCATGGCTTCTTCCTCTATATCGCGGATGGAACTTAAAACGCCATTGGCGAAATTCGCACCCTTCTTTGAAAGCGTAATCAAAATTTTTCGGCGGTCAGAGGGATGCGGCTTGCGCTCTACAAAGCCTTGGCGTTGCAGCCCGTCTAGCATCGACGTCATGGTCTGACGCGGCACATACATAAAATCGGCGATGACGGAGGGTTCGACGTTGTCACCTTCTAATTTAAGGTACAGCAAAAGTTCAGCCGGTCCCTTTGCCATTTTGCACTGTACAAAGACCTGACGATAAGCATTTGCAAAACGGCGAACCAAGAGTCCCCAAGCACGGAGCATTTCTGCAAGATTTTCGTCTCTTGCTGCTGTATCGTCGGTTGGTTTTTTTGTGTTCGTTTTTTTCATTTCTATTCCTTTCGTCCTGTCGTCATATCCCAGTAGAGATAATCCGACTTCGGATGAAGTGGGATAAAGTACACTAAACCTGCCGTCCAATGCAAGCTTTAAAAAATTACGAATTACGAATTACGAATTACGAATTACAAGTTTTTTTAGACAAGATTAATAATCGGTCTGTGACGGGAGAGCCCCCCGTTGACTGACCGGTTACAGTCGCTAGTCGCGAGACGTTATCCGAAAAGGTTTCTGAGTTCTTTGCATTCTCAATTTCCAAAAGCCAACACTCAAATTCAATTCCCAAGTGGGGAACTTCGGTCAGACATCATGGAATCCCATGCTATTATCGTGCTTTTGGTCCGAGTTTACTCATTTGGTCATTGGATATTCCTTGTTGGCTGCTGGATATTCCATCTCTTCCGAGCCCCGAGCGCTTTTCGGATGGAACCTAGCAAAGGTGTATGTGCACAGGCAGGATGCCGATGCTCCCAGTGTAGATGGCATCCTTCTTAAACCGCGTTATGTTGCGTACTTAAAGCCAATCCTCATCTATCTCCGCTCCTTTGCTCGCGAAGC
>CAZUAY010000093.1:0-13186 GCA_964618405.1 uncultured Lentisphaerales bacterium | reverse complement strand
GGTGTCCCCGGCGGAAACTACTCACTTCGCACTCCTCACTACTCACTCTCTTCAGGGGGCCTGGGGTGTCCCCAGCGGAAACTCCGCACTCCGCACTACTCACTCTCTTCAGCCTCGCAACTCGCAACTCGCAACTCGCGACTGTAATCGGTCAGGCACAGCCCCCTGTGCCTGACCGATTACTGACTGATTCTAGAACGCGGTTGCATTTTCCTTGATGGAAGCCTAATTTATCTGTACATTGACAAACAGACAAACAGACGAGTTATCGTGACAAACACAACCTCGCGCTGGAATTGATGCAACAGGTTCATCTCTTGTAGGTTTAAAATCCGGAAGTATTACCATGGACAACGACGATGATTATTCTCCTTCAAAACGCTTCAATTTCTCAGAATTGATGCATCGGTTAGCGTTCTCATGCGTGCTTCTTAACATCATTTTGAGCCCCTGGTGTTTCGGGTCTTGGGAAATGTGGTGGTTCTGGCCGATGGCGACACTCATTTTTTCAAGTTGCTTCTTCTCAGGAGTTGGCACCCTGCTCCCTGTCATCATGAGAGATGATGAAATAGCCTCTCCCCTAAATGGGCACTTTAAGATGAACGGAAGCGTTCTGGCTATTTTCATCACCGCATTGTCTTTTTTTATCTATGCCGTCATTCGGGCTGAGTTTCCCTCTGCTCCAGGACTTCCGCTCGTTGCTATGGAGACGGAAAGAAGCCTGCTTCTCTTTTTTACCCCCGCAGCAATTGCAACCGTCATGTTTCTCTCCTTCACACGGCGGAGAGTAAAAATACTTGCAATCGCCTTTCTTGTGAATGCCTTGATTATCGCGATTTATGCACTCGTTCTCAAGCTGATTAACAAAGAAAACTATGTACTCTGGGTTCTGAGCCCATGGGATTACAAAGCACGCGCAAAAGGACCTTTTTTCTGTCCCAATCATCTCTCCGCCTACCTAAATCTGGGAATATGCCTTTGTCTGGCAGTGGTATTCTCCCCCAAAATTAAGATCCGTTTAAAAACGGCTGCGGCAACCGCTTTTATCCTAATCGCGTCTGCTAATTTTCTTACGCTTTCACGCGGTGGCATTTCATCACTTTTAATTGGCCTTTTCATCGCCCTACCCTTTGTTGCGATGCGTGGGCATCGTCTGATTTTCCGCTTATTAGCACCAATAATCATTATAGGATGCATCGCGACAACCGTACTCGCAATCCGATACACCTCAAATCCTCTCATGGAGCGCATCAACAGACACAACCTTTATAAAACCGTTGTTAAAAGCTGGGGCACAGACGAGTGGGGTTCCAAAGTACACGATGCATTCTGGTACGGATTTGACCGAGGAACGTATATTCAATCTGCCCTTCGGGCTTGGAAAAGCAACCCAGTGTGGGGAATTGGGCCAGGGCAACATTCAAACCGGTGGGCTGAATTCAACCCAACAGACGATGCGGTTAAGCCAATCAATGGCGACATCTCAACAATGAAAAGGCCGCGCTATGTCAACAACTCTCAACATCTCTACGAGGTTCATAGCGACTGGACACAACTTCTTGAAGAATACGGCGTTGTAGGGTTAATACTTTTCTTGATTCCAATGTGCGTTCTACTCGTCATCACCTACAGTTCACAGAGCACAATGAACCACTATGCTTTGAAAAAAACGCCACCGAAAGAGGCAGAAAGCGATGATAATTCTGTCGCCCTTGAGACAAAGCGGCGGCGATCTGGACATCACCGCGATCTCACCGATTCAATGGGAGGTGAAAACATCTCTCAGATTGAGCGAGCACTCCCACTTGCATCGTTAATGGCTTGTATCATCATGATTATCCACTCGTTTGGGGATTTTAGTTTCCAAATGCCCTCGATCACATGGGCGTTTGCTATCTTGATTACCGGTGGGGTTCTTGCATCCGCGAGAACGGGGGATGAATCGTAGATTATTTTTTGTGGTGCTGGATTTTAATGCAATGAGTGCAAAAGTTTAAACAAGATTAACCGAAAGCAGTGGGGCAGCGGAAACTGCGCACGCCGCACTGCCCACTCTCTTTAAAACTACTGCGCTTCATCACCGTAAGCGGCTGCGTTCTCGTTCACGTTCTGCTCGCGCTCGCGTGAAACAGAAAACGTCCGTGTCTGTCGCTTTTCAAAAGCACCCTCAAACAACTCTTTTTTTTATGAGTGGACAAAACTGAAAGTTCCGGCCTCGCCGAGGCCAGCAACAGAAATGGATCGAATCGAGACAATCGATTAAATCGACATTGTCGGACGATTTTTTCTGTTCACACGAGGGGAAGTTCCTGTCCCGAATGGCGCTAACTTAAGGAAATCTCACCTTAAACGTTTCCCTGCTCATAAATCTCTTTTCTTGCTTACGTTAGCGCCATTCACGCCTGTCCCCCATTCGTAGCATGCTCGCTCGCGTTCCCAGCAATTCTTACGCCTTTCGTCCCCGAGTAGACGCGGTGGGGACGCCGCGTCTACAAAAAACGCCTCTTTTTGCCCATAATTAGATTTGCTGCCAGGTTCCGCTAAAGCTTTACATTCCTCCTGAAATATCCCATTATATCAATGTTTTTGTGTGCGATACCCAATCACGATCTGCGAATCGTCTGGACGCATATAAATTAGGCAGGCACAAGGAAACTATCATACTATAAGAAGAGTGCAATATGGCAAAACGTAAACGATATGTACAAGTTGGAGTCGGTGGACGATCATGGGCATACACCGTCGCGCTGGTCAAAGACATGAAAGAGACCTGCGAGTTAGTCGGCATTTGCGACACCAATCGTGGGCGTATGGAATTGCGGAATGAAAAAATAGTCCGCGAATTAGCTGGCGAAGCCGTGCCGATGTTTCTGGACACAGAATTTGATGACATGATCCGGCAACTCAAACCCGACGGTGTCATGGTCGCTTCGGTCGATTGTACTCATGACCATTATATTATACGTGCAATGGAACTCGGGTGCGACGTCGTCTGCGAGAAGCCGATGACCACGGATGAGCATAAATGCCAGCATATTGTTGATACGATTAACAAAACCGGCCGCGACTTGAAGGTTACCTTCAACTGTCGCTATATGCCGACGATGGTTCAGGTTAAAGACTTGCTCATGCAAGGCGTAATCGGAAACATCCGTTCGTTAGACGTAAACTGGATCCTCGATGTGGATCACGGTGCCAGTTATTTCAGGCGTTGGCATGGCGAGATGAAAAAATCTGGCGGTTTGCTTCTGCACAAAGCGACGCATCACCTCGATCTGGTCAATTGGTTTTTATCGGCCAATCCGGTTGAAGTTTTTGCCATGGGCGACCGTGTCTTTTACGGCGCACAGAGCGGCATGGTCGAACGCTATGGATTGCAGGGGCATGGGGAGCGTTGCCTCGATTGTCCTTGTTCACAGAAATGCCCATTTTTCGAGGATATTCGTAAATTTCCGCATTTAAAAGACCTTTACTTGGACTGTGAGCAGTTTGACGGCTACCTGCGCGACCGATGCGTGTTTCACCCCGCCGTGGACATCCAAGACACCATGAGCCTGGCTGTCCGCTACGACACCGGTGCATTCCTCTCGTATTCGTTGAATGCGTTCGGACCCTACGAAGGTTTCCGTTATTCGTTCAATGGGGACAAGGGGCGTCTTGAGTTTGAATCGATCGGCACACCGGTAACGTCTCCAGGTAATGAACCGTCAATGGAAGGATTTCCGAGTGGCAAGAGTATCCGCATCTATCCTCATTTTAAAGCTCCGCAATCAATTCCCATTCAAGACGGCACAGGCGGGCATGGCGGCGGTGACGATCGTCTTACGGCCGACATCTTCGGAGGAGCCTCACCCCAAGACCCTTACTTGCGTGCCGCAGGTTATGCCAGTGGCGCCATGAGCATCCTCATCGGAGCGGCAGCCAACAAAAGTATGCGAACCGGCCAACCGGTGACCATCGCAAGCTTAGTCAAGGACATCCCTCCGCCGCATCTGCCGGTCATGAAAACCGGCTGGGAGACAACCGAAAGTTCTCAGCCCACGACTCCTCACACCCAAACGCCTTCTTAAACTAGTTATTACACAAAACACGCCTCTCTACTCGTTTTGGGGTATTCATTTCCGCAAAGCGTCCGATTGGCTCACACAAGACCTCGCCCACGAACTTCGTGGGCGATCAACCACGAGGATTTATCCATGGATACAACGTTCAAATTTGAATCAGCAGATTTCTGTCCCGTTAAAGATCAAGAGCTGCTAGCCCGCCTGGCCAAAATGACCCCGGAAGAAATTGCGAAACACCCGAATCCTGATGTCAATATCCGCGTCATTCCCAACGCGGGTGCCGTGACCCTTGCAGAAAAATTCATGGGAATCAAAGCGTCCTCAGATCTTGGGAAAAAGTTTTCCACCATCTTTGGCAATCCCAATCCCGCCAGCCACATAGCACTGGCCGAACTGATCAATCGAAATCAAGTTTCTTGCCGCCATTGCGTCTTTGTGACCATGGACGAATGGGCTGACCAGGACGGAAACATCGCCCCCCAGACCTATCGCTCCGGCTTCATCTATTCTTTTCTAAAGTATTTTATTAACAAGATTGATCCTAAACTTCGCCCACTTCCAGAAAATGTTTTGATTCCCACCAATAAAAATATCAACCATTTTTCTGATTTAATTGACGAAAAAACCGATGGTGGTATCGATTATTTCGGCTCCGGCCCCGGATGGGCAGGACATATTGCTTTTATCGATCCGGTTGATGATTACACGCAGGTCGATTCCATGGAGGAATACCTGCAACAACCCGCCAAGATCATCACCTTGCATCCGCTGACAATCGCGCAAAATTCCCTACACGGCGTTTTCGGTTGTTCTGGCAATGTCGGCGCTGTGCCACCTAAAGCGGCCACGATCGGACCTCGCGACGTTCTGCATGCCAAAAAGCGAGTCGACGTGCATGGGCTCTCCACGATGGGTACGTTCTCCTCCTGGCAGCGCATGACCTCACGCTTGATCACGCACGGTCCTATCACCCCGATGGTTCCAGGCTCCATTTACCAGATGCTGCCCTGCACGATCTTTGTCGATCCCGGCATCGCCAAGCCAATTGAGTGCATGGAATTAACCGGTTATTGATCATAGCAGGTAATGGAACACGAAATTGGTAACCCAGAAATTCACGTTAACCGAGAAATGGTTTGCAGGGCTTTCTGCGAGGCCGGCGCGGTTGCGGGCGACACCGTTTTGTTCCACGGTTCACTGAGTAGCATGGGGACGGTCATCCCAGGACCGGTGACCGTGTTCGACGGCATTCTAGACGCAACAGGTCCTGGGGGCACGGTGGCCATGCCGACATTGTGGTATAAAGGCACGGAGGGGCGACGCGACCCAGCCGACTTTGATCCCCTTCACTCATCAGCCTATAACGGCGCGCTAGCGGAAGGCCTCCGCCTCGACCCACGCAGTGTCCGGAGTCATCACTTCTCGCATTCCGTTAGCGCGATCGGAACGAGGGCTATTGAATTGACCGCCTCACACGGAGCAACTGGCCTGGCGCCCACGCCTTGGTGTGAACGGGCTTTTGCCGACGATTCACCGTGGCATCGGCTTTATCTGTGGAACGCCCTCCACGCCTTCATTGGCGTAGACATGTTGGTCTGCACCATGAAACACTACGTTGAATCCCACCACGTGATGCGCCTCTTGTCGTATCTGCCGCCAGATGCGCGCGAGGCGAAGCGGATGGAACTTTCCCACGATCGTGTCCAGCGTTGCTGGCCCTTTTTACAAACTAACAAAATGGAATTGCGGCTAATCGATCTCGGTCTAGAACGACAGGTTCGGCTGGGCAGTGCTACGCTGCGGGCGGTTCGGACGCGCCCTCTTGTCGAAGTTTGGGGACAGATGCTATGGGACGAGCCAGAACGTTGGCTGAATGCCGATTTTTTGAAATGGCGAGCAACTATTCTTACATCCGATGTCGAAAGGATCCCAACATGAGACTGATCAATATTGTTGCCGTATTTCCAGGACAGGTTGACTTTATGGTGTCGGAGGCAAAACGCCTCTTCCATGAGTCGGGAATCAACGAGACGCTGCTCTGCATGACCTTGCACCGACAGGGGGGAGATCGTCTCGAAAAAGTAATGCTTCATAAGCAGATATTCCGTGACTATCGCGAGCAACTTCAGGGCACCGGAATTAAGGTTGGCGTGCTCTTCCAGACACTTTTCGGCCACCGCAACGATGCGGTCATGGAGGCCGGCTGGCCATCGGCTGAAAACATCAGGGAAATACCCGTTATTCGCCCATGCATCCTGAGCCAGATTTTCCGTGACTATGTTTACGACGTCGTTCGGCTCATTGCTGAAGAGCGACCTGATTCGCTGATGATCGATGATGATTGTCGCCAGATTAACGGTAGAGGGCTTGAATGCTTCTGTCCTGAACATATACGGCGCTTCAATGAAGCGTCCAGTCAGCAATTTACTGCGGAGGCGTTGAAAGCGCATTTGAAGGACCATGGACCGCAGGACGAGGCGGTGATGCTCTTTGAAAAGCTCCGGATGGACTCGCTGGTGGAATTTGCCCATCTGGTAAGGCAGGCAATTGATTCGGTTGACCCAGCTATTCCCTGCTCATGCTGCACGCCGGGAGCAGAATTTATGTCCATTGATCGCGTAGCCAAGGCCGTGGCTGGAAAGAATCGCCCCATGATACGCCTTTGTAACGCCAACTACAGGGAAGGTGATGCCAAGGCTTTTCCGCAGGTCACCTACTGGGCGTTTGCGCTCCAAAATCTCATTGAGGGCGACATCGACGTGATTGATGAAGCCGATACGTATCCGCATCACCGCTACAGCAAGGCTGCCATCGCTCTCCATGCAAAACTCACCGTCGCCGCCCTCAATGGGGAAGTTGGAGCGAAAATCTGGCTCACCAACATCTACACACCGGATTCGTACACACAGCGCCGATACGATGAAATACTTGGGCGCTACCGAAGTTATTATCCAGCCATTGAGGCACTGATCCGTAGCGCCAAGGCTACTGGGCCGATCACACCGTTGCCGACAAAAGAAGCGGTATTCACACAGTTTCACCCCCTAGCCCCCGAGAAGGCTTTCTATGCCTTCGATTGGCAGCGTGATCGACTCGCGCATTATGGAGTTCCTGCGTGCTACAAGCGGATGGGTGAGCCTGGAATCTACCTACTGACCGGAGACATGCTTCGTTTCTTCGATGACACAGAAATCTCCAGATTGCTCAGCCAGCGCGTTCTCCTCGACGACAAAGCGGCATGCATCCTGGGGGAACGCGGATTTGGAGAGGACATTGGCGTAACCTTCGGAACGAATCTAGAAGCCGTTACCGATGCTCGTCATTGCAGAACTGGAGCGTTTCTTTTCTATGGCTTCCACGAAAACATCGCTCCCATGTATCCCGTAGAGGGCTCAGGCGTAGTGGCCGACCTCGTCCGCGCGCTCTATACGAATGCGCCGGATGAGAAGCTCGCCTATATGGGGGCGGCGGCCTGTTGGTGGGAAAATGCACGAGGCGGCAGGGTTGCTATTATCAGGGAATTCGAGGGAGACAGTCCTTGGCATCCGAAGAAACGGGAACTGCTTATCGAGATGCTGGAACACCTAAACGGAGGACCACTGGAGGTGATCGTCGACTGCGATCAAAACGTCTTTGCGCGTACCTGGGCACTTGCCGACGGATCAATATTGTTGGCGGTTTTTAATCTCAATTTCGACCCCTTAGAGTCGATTGCGCTTCGCACGGCCAAACCGCTTGAAGCGGTAAAAATTCTCAGCACTTCCGGAACCTGGCAATCCGTCCGATGGAGCGCGGATGGCGCGGCGACACAAATTGCATGTCGCCTTGAAACGTATGGAGTCGCCATCCTGCAACTGACAGTTTAACGATCGCAAAAACCGAAGAAATTGCTACTTGCTTGCAGCAAGCTTCCGGAATTTCACGGAGTTCACGAAAAGTTCTGGATTGTTTTGATTGTCTTGGAATGCTTTCAGAAGCCCTTGAGTATCGGTGATCGTCTTAGGAACGATCTTGGTATTGAGCATAGAGATTTGGAGCAAGTCGCCAGAAACCTTGTAGGACAACACATCGTATTTTCGATCCGTCTCTTTCACTGGACCAGCCTCCGAGCCAATGAGCTGGATCTGAAGATACGCTTTGCCGTCGACCTTGATGGGATAACTTCGGAAATATAAGCTATCCTTTTCCTGTCTGGGATATTGAATCGAATACTCGTTTTGCGAGAACTTGAGGATCAGTGCCTCGTAGGTATCCTCGGATGGTTTTGTGGCGTCAGGAATCGTCTCCCACGTGCCAAGAAGCTCTGGATCCACCGAAACAGAACTCTCAACGACGAGAGGACTCTCGTAGTTACAGCCCGCAAACCAGACTGCAAAACAAGCAACTGCTAGCACCGAACGTTTTGTTTTTTTCATTTTTATCTCCTTTGTGAAACTAAAATCGTTTTACTTTTTTGTGGTGTTCTTTGTGGCAAAGTCCACGCCCTGCCACTTTTTTGACCTGATTGACGCTTTTCTCGCCACCCGTCGCGCGTAATTTTCAACCAGAATAAACGGGTCTGGGATGTCCCCCAGCGGAAACTCCGCACCTCTCTCTCGCAACTCGCAACTCGCGACTTCTCTAGTAAATTGCACCACCGTTTTCTTTATAATTCCGTAGCACTTTCGAAGCCTCATCTCGCAAAACGTCGATGGTGACCGCAATGCCCCGCTTCTCGTAGGCCGCAATCCAGTTCGAGGGTTTGTCGCCTTCATCAAATCCGATCGCGCGCACATCAGCATCGGAAGCCCCGCAGACGACGCGGCGAATACCGCTCCACGGAATCGACCCCATGCACATCGCACAGGGTTCCGCGCTGGTATAAAGCGTTGCTGCGGTCGCCTGCGCGCCGCCCACACTGTGAGATTTCATAACCTGCTGTGCCCGCATGATGGCGACGACTTCGGCATGCAACATCGAAGACTGAGCCGAAACCACGAGGTTAGCCCCCACCGAAAGCAATGCACCCGTTTCTGACTCCACAAGCACAGCCCCAAAAGGACCGCCCGTTCCATTCTCCACATTCAATGCTGCAGCCCATACGGCAACGCGCATCGCCGCTTCGTCGCCGACAATTTTTCGCGGCAACGTTCGCTCCCATTCAATAAGCCATTGGGGCATTTTAAATGAAAGAGTATCAAATCCATCGCTAACGCTTTTCTTCCACCAACTCATTTTTTTCTCCTCCGAAACGGCGAACCGAATATCATCGCCGCACTGCTCTTCATGAACAACGAAGAGTATAGTTCACTCGGATCAAGAAAACCATAAGAAAAACCCATAATCGGTCAGTGAGGGCGCATCCTCGTTCCGTTGACCTGTCCGTTTGGATTTGCTCAGAGGCACCCCGTTTACTCGAAAGCGGCGTCGCGCGGAATACCGCTTGCCGCCGCACTCCAAAATCGGCCATCTTGGAGTGCGGTGACAACCGAAGGGCGGCACCGCTTTTCGCATGTCTGTCGGCGGCGTATGTCTTCGGCTTGCAAACCCATCGCCTATGCGAGTCAACGGAACGGGGATGCGCCCGGTCAGTGACGGGGGTCCCCCCGTTGACTGCCCGATTACAGTCGTGAGTCGCGAGTCGTGACAATGCCTATCTGGGTGGAACCCTGTCGGCTCTTTCGCAGGAGCATTCCGTAATACTAGCGACTAGCCACTAGCAACTAGCGACTGTAATCGGTCAGGCACAGCCCCCTGTGCCTGACCGATTACGAAAAACCCATATTGAAGACAAATCCCCATTATGTTAAGATGAGCCACTCAATGAGCACACCAGAAAACTCACCGCCCATCACGACCGAACCGGCACCGAAGAACAGTCCAAAAGCCAAGAAGATGAATCGCGCGGCTGCAGACCATGCAGTCCCGTTCTTCCTCTGGATCGGCATCATGCTGATCGCATCCATGATGCACTTGAACCCGTCAAGCGCATCCGAGGACATTGACTCGCTGAATCTCATCTCTGATGCCTCCCTCTACGCCGTCCGCTCCATTCTGTGCCTCGTCGTGCTCTTGTTCTTGCGTCCATGGAAATTCTATGCCCGACTTCAAAAAAAGAATATTCTGCCCGCCATCGGTATTGGTGCAGCGATCTTTGTCCTGTGGGTTGGTTTCGAAACGGAAGTCTTCAAAAACCTCCTGCCGGGCATGGCGACCGCCTACGAAAAATGGTGTGTCATGCCATTCGGTAGTATGCGAGAAGTTGTAGACGCAACACCGTATACCCCCGCCGTATGCGGGTGGGGTCTCACGCTCGCCCGCCTCGCAGGCTCTGCAGTCGTCATTGCCGTCATCGAAGAGTTCTTCTGGCGTGGCTACTTAATCCGGACGGTTCGGACACCAGACTTTCTGGATATTGATATTGGTGAATTCCATCCTGTCACCTTTCTGATCGTCGCAGTTTTCTTCGGGCTAGAACACACCGAATGGGCTGTCGGCTTAATCACCGGTCTTGTTTATGGTCTCTTTTATATTCGCACCCGAGATATCTGGGCCGTCTCGATCGCACACGTCACAACCAACCTTGTCCTCGGCATCTACGTGATCGCCACAGGAAGCTGGCAGTATTGGTAGTCGCCATGAAAATCCCCGAAACCTTCAAGCAGGATCCAAGCTGGGCCGCATTCATCGGTGCGATTTTCGCGACAGGCTTCTCCATGCCGGTGTCGCGATTTTTGCTGGTCGTATGCCTCGTGCTCACGCTCCTGCGCAAAGCTCCAGAACGTCGGCCGTGCTTCCGCCTAACGCCCCCGTGCATCGGCTGGTTGACTTATCTCGTGCTAGCAGTTGTTGTCACCGGAATCTTAGCAGCAGTCAACGCGGATGAACTCCTCGTGCCCCAGAAAGGCATTGCCAAGACGACCAAGCTACTCTGGTATTGTCTGCTACCCCTTGCCGTTGTCCAGATCGACTCTCAAGAACGGATGCTCACCACCCTGAAAGCACTCGTACTGGGATGCGCCGTGACGGGACTTTTCGTCATCTTCATCAATCCGATCGCGGCTTGGGTTCAGGTCTCCATGCCCACCAATCGGCAAGCGGCCGCTGGGAATCTCTCAACCGCACAACATCAGCTCCTCTCGTTTACTCAAGCACTGGGCCTGACTGACCAGATCAAAAAGTGGATCTACAAAGGCTACCGAGCCAAGACCTACCTTGCTTCTCTGATCAAGCTCGGGACGATGCAAGACGCCCAGAGGCTAATGGTTGCCCTCCCCGCCGCTCTCTGCCTCTGTATCGACGCCTTCAAGACCCACGCAAACAGACGCAGCCGCATCCTCAGCACGATCGTCTTAACGATCACGTTCATCGGCCTCACCATGACCTTCAAACGCGGCCCACTGATGTTCGGCGTCCTCGTCTCGTTCGGCATTCTCCTGCGCATCATCGGAGCAAAAGCTATCGCCGCGCTCGCCGTGGTCATCCTCATCGCCGTCGCACACCCTGCCACACGGATGCGCTTCTCCGAACTGCCGCAAGAATTCTCCGCAAGCAAGGGCGGCCGTATGACCATGTGGACGCAGATCGTCCCGAAGCTGCACGAAGAGCATCCCTGGGGCATCGGCTTCCGCGCCTTGACCAACGAGAAGATGCGCCAGCACGCACCTCGCGTGGAGCAGCGCCAGAACCATGTGCACTCCACGCCCCTCCAATCGTTCGTCGACTTCGGTTGGTTAGGAGCCGCTGCCTACGCCTTCTGGATGATCACCGCGCTCGCAACGGCCCTCGTCAGCCTCCGAAAATCCACATCAACTTCCGTCGTTCGGTTTGTGCCTCTCGCCATGCTCTCCTCACTCATTCTCTACGGTTTCATCGAATACAATCTCGCCGATGCCGAAGTAGTTCTCCTCTACGCACTCTCCATGGCTCTCGCCTCCTTTGTTCCCAGACAAAAAGGCCTAGGTATTAGGCCCTAGGTTTTAGGCCCTAGGTGTTAGGCCTTAGGTATTAGGCCCTAGGTATTAGCCAATTCGCGTGCGAAGCAGCTAGGGCCTAAAGCCTAAAACCTCAAACCTCTCTTCTCCTACTCTCTCTTCCACCACCTCGACAAAGTTAACGACAAAGCTAACGACAAAGTTTTTTTAACGGGGTCTGGGGTGCCCCCAGCGGAAACTACGCCCTACGCCCTACTCCCTACTCCCTTTCCCCAAGCCCTCTCTTCCACCACCTCCACAAAGTTCACGACAAAATTTTTCACTAGCGACTAGCGACTAGCCACTAGCGACTTCTCTTAACGACAAAGCTAACGACAAAGTTTTAAATCTCGCAACTCACCACTTCTCTTCAATGTTTAAAGCACTCAAAGCCCGCCTAATTCAAGGGTACCGAACAGGCAAATTCCCGAAAACTGACCCTACCCTCCCCGAACACTTTCTCGGCCGTCCCGTCATCTCTCCCGACGCTACCGCCGCCGATGCCGTGGCAGCGTCTGCAGTCTGCCCCGTGGGCGCCGTTCTGACGATCGACCATAAGCCCGCCATCGACACGGGCAAATGCATCTTCTGCGGGAAATGCGCCGAAGTCTGCCCACGCATCACCTTCTCGCGCCAGCACCGCCTCGCCGCATTTACACGTGAAGCGCTCATCGTCACCTGCAATTCACCTTCCCTTCCCGAAGGCACACCCGACCCCGAGTTCAAAAAACTGTGTGGCAAATCGTTCAAAATTCGCCAAGTCTCCGCCGGTGGATGCGCCGCATGCGAGCTCGACTTCAACGTGCTCAACACGCTCGTCTGGGATCTCGGACGCTTCGGCATCCAAGTCGTTGCCTCCCCCCGCCATGCGGATGTCGTCTTCGTAACGGGGCCCATCACCGACAACATGAAACTGGCACTCCAGAAAACCCATGCCGCCATAGCAAAACCCTCCTGGGTTATCGCCTGCGGTGCCTGCGCGATATCGGGCGGCATCTATGCCCTAAGCCCCACCACCTCGGCTGGTCTCGAAACCATACTCAAGCCCGACCTCTACATTCCTGGGTGCCCTCCACACCCCGCGACCATACTCGACGCCCTCCTCCGCTTCATGGGCCAGTAAGCGTAGCAACGACAGCCCTCAACACCAGCAACACGGGACGAAAACAT
>CAZUAY010000092.1:0-13203 GCA_964618405.1 uncultured Lentisphaerales bacterium | reverse complement strand
TGGAGCATGCATGAATCTTTGCTTGACGCATATCAACGGTTTCGGCTACAGTTCAAAAAAGTACTGGGGGGTACGTTTTCGTGTAGCAGGACGCCTTCCGGTTTCTTGACGCAAACACAGTTTATGCTAGGTGTTGCATCTGCTGCTTTTGACGAGTGTTACCATGTTCGATCAATTAATGAGAAGCACAACCCTATACATCTTGCTAGCGATCCTCGGCATCAGTTCGTGTAATCGCAGCCCACATCCCGACAGGACAATTTATCTCACAACAGACGGAGTAGCCCTTGATTCGCAGCCACTCAATGGACAATCTCTGCGAGAATTACTCCGCGCCAGCTTAACGAGAAATGGCCCCAGCATGCCAATAAGGATTGTTGCTGAACCAAACGCGTTAGTATCGAGCACACTATCGGAATCGCCTACCGCTGACAAGAGCCATCTGCCCACTGACGATCAACCGGATACGGGAGAGGCTATAAGGCGATGAGGATACTCGCCATAGCCGATATCGACGACTTCCACTGGAACTACGGTCACAGCCAAGCCGATGTGTTGCTTTCGTGTGGTGACGTTTCGGATCAGGTTATTCTGGAGGCGGCGGACGCATGCAACTGCCGAGTCATCTTTGCGGTAAAAGGAAATCACGACTCGCCTGAGCCATTCGACAAAGCCATTGTTGATTTGCATCTCCAACTCCACGAATACGCAGGACTCCGTTTCGGCGGTTTGAACGGGTCATGGAAATATAAGCCCCGCGGTCATTATCTGTACACCCAATGCGAGGTCGAAAGTATTCTCTCGGCTTTTCCTGCGGTTGATATTTTTCTCTCACACAATTCGCCAAGGGGAATCCACGATAAAGATGATGGAATACACTATGGCTTTGATGGATTGAATACCTATCTCGCAAAGGCTAAGCCGACATGGTTGATCCACGGTCATCAGCATGCCAAGCGAGAAACGCTTGTGGCTGAAACCCGAGTTATCGGTGTCTACGGATACCAAATAATCGACGTCTAAATTGAATGCAGGCTCTGGCACGGACTGATGTCAGTCATACATCGACGTTACCTCACCTTCCTCAATGCCCTGCTTCGTTACGGAATTACGGCCTTCAGCGATTTGACGCAAGAAGATGATGGGTTACTCCCCTATTTCAGCCTGATCGGCGCGGCATCTTACAGGCGATTTCCGATTCGGGATGTGTCGATACCGGAGTCCCCCGAAACAACCATAGCTATTCTTGACGCAATTGATCACTGCCTTGAAAGCGATCAAACGGTTTATGCCCACTGCTGGGGCGGCATCGGGCGCACCAGGGGTCATCATAGGGTGCTGGTTGGCGGGACACTGTGGCGGAGGGCTAGGGGCTCTGAATCGTTTGCGGGAACTCTGGCGGCAGTGTCCCAAGTCAGCCAACAGGCAATCGCCGGAAACGAGAGAACAAGAACGGTACATCTTGGACTGGGAAGCTGATAGATGATGATTCCCGTGGGCTACGAGAGCTACATGCTAGGGCTTGCGGCAGGAGACGTAATCCAGCTCCTGCATCGATAACACTCCGCCCCACCCCACCCTACCCTACCCTACCGACAACGTCGTCCTGGGTACCCAGTAACGTGGCAGCGTGGCAACAGCTCATTGTTACCGTAGCAGGGTGTGGACACTGGAGCATGCATGAATCTTTGCTTGACTCTCCAACTCGGCTTCGGCTAAAGTTCGGACATACTTGAGGGTACGTTTTGATGCGACACGACGCCTTGCGGTATCTGGACGAGAACACAGCTTACGCTATGGCATCGCACCGGCCTCGATGGATAGTAATTATGCTACTGAACTCGTCACATTGCTTCCGACGAGATGGAAGCGGCTGCGCAAGGTCACAGCCGAATATCCGTAGCCAACATGAAGTTCGTCAATCGCTCACGAAAAAGCTATTGTATATGACGATATTGAATGATTAGGCTTTAAGTAACGGTGCAAATCATCACAAGAGCAGTCCTCTATCCGATTTAACAAAAATCGTATGAGACCCCAATTTGATTTCACAGCGACCTAGCAAAAAGCTCTTGTTTACTACCCTCTCGCCATTGACAAAAGTCCCTAGTGTACTCATGTCATACAACCAGACATTGTTTTTCAGGTTCACAATTACCAAATGTCTTCGACTAACCCGCGGATCACTCTGAAAACGCGCTTATTTAATTTCTTTACGGCATAATCCTGCCCAGAAATTTCATGCCTCACTTTCATGACAACGCCAAACCCACCTTTACCAAGCTCCGTCAGAAATATGAAATCATGCTTTTTGAGATTCGCTATTGTGTTTTTGTCCATAATCAGTAACCTGTAATCGATGACTGCATTCTTCCAGCTTTGTGTCACCATTCACTCTGCCTTGCAGACGATTAAGCCACAAACTAATCCAGGAGCAGACCCAGAATGCTAAGTTTTCAATGTTAAATACTCTTCGTCTAATCCATAGCGATCAACATCAATTCGGTCGCTGTGTTGAGAGAGATAATTACCTGTCATCATCGAAAGATGAAATGGGAAGAATGCGGGATTGTTTAATAACAGTCCTAGGGCTCCTTTGCCTTCCGGTGTGGCATGCAATGCAGATTCAATCATCAGGAGGGTCACATCGGAATCGGTTATATTTACCGGCAATGCTTTTTCATAACAGCCTTTGGCATCAGAATCCTTAAGGACTCCCCAGACAACAAAGGAACGAACGGCATAACGAGCATAACGGCTTATCGTTTCCCTATCACCATATTGCTCCTTGAGGCGGTTGATGATTTGCGGCTGTGTAATCTGATCCTGCAGGGCCAGCAAGCGACCGATTTGCCTTGCCACACTAAACCAAAAGGGATAGACAGCCGAGATCATCCCCCAATGAACAGCTAAACTCATTGATGGGTGCTCACGCAGAAATGCCAGTGCGTCGTCTCTAAAAGGCACAAGCTCTGGGTCGGGAGATATCCAGATCCGCATCAGCATACTTACAACCTGATTCGAGGAAGTCTCTCCTCTGCCACCTTCTGAGCCGTCACTTTTTTTGTCCGAGAGAAACTCATGCAGTTCATGGCGGATGGTTTTGGCGTCAAGCCCTGCCAGCAGCAGATTCGCTGTCTTCTGCATCCATTCCAAACGGACAGTCTGTTTAATACTGATGGATTCATGTCTCTTACCCATCACGGCTTTCTCCTTTCAAATTTCACAAGGGGGACAATAACTTCTTCAATTGAAATTCCTCCATGCCCTACGATAGATGATCCTACGGGAACGAAGGCATTTCGGCCTCCGGCAACCAGTGGGTAATAGCCCAGCGGCAGACCAACTGGCTCCCATTCTTCGGCAAACGAAAATTCTTTGGCAACCTTTGCGCGCAGTTCCGGGGTCGGATAGACACGAGCCCGCTCTCCACGAGTCTCAGCGATAACGCCTTCAGAGGGTCGGCCCTTTCCGTCACATTCGATGTTGCCGTGATCTGCCGTCAGCCAGACATCATACCTACAGTCCAACAAGTGTCCGATCAGCGCACGAAGGAAGCCCCCCTCACACCACTGTTTAATTTGGTTGTGCATCCCGGCCGAACCAAGTTGCATGCCGTGCATGATCTTGTCGACTTTGTCCACGACCAACCCCACCACCTTGGTTTTAGAGGGATGAATAGCGTCATCGAGTAGGCTTGAGACATCTCCATCACCTAGACATCGCTGGTAGGCTACATCCAGCTTGGAGAGGCCATAACCTCCCCAGAACTGCTTCCAGAGCTTTTCTTCACTGTTAGTCGATTTTATCGATGAGGGGAAAAACTGAGGCAATTTACCGGAGAAAATGGACTGTCTTGAGACCGAAGTCAGCGTCGGAATCCAGGCGAAGGTAGCGGATTCACGCATAACAAGGTTGTTATCTTGCTTTTGCAAAAGCTGCCGCACGGTTACCCATTGATCTAAAGCTAGGCCGTCCACCACAATCAGAGCAACCCGATAGTTTTCCTTGCCACCCATATCACGAGCCAGACGTCGAGGCACATGATGAAGCATTGCAGGGCTATTCGGCGGCAAATTAATCAGGCTAGCATAATGGTCCCTTAGCCACCCGACAAAGGTCGCGTTCATGACATCACCGACTTTCCTCAGTCGGGTCAAACTCTGCGCGCAATTTTCGCAATAAACCAGAGATGATAGCTCGGCCCATTTCAGCGCAAAAGAAGTCCAATCCGAATGCCTGGACTCCTCTGTCGGAAGTTCCTTCTCGACAAGATCAAACAAACGGGAAATCCGTAGCACACCATCATCTCTACCTACTGCCGCAATGCCGCTTTGAATCCAAGAACCGGCATCGACCTCAATTCCATCAGCCTGGACCGGAGCAAGCTTCCCTTCAACAAACAGATTGTCGATGTAAACTTTGATGTCCTGATGCCCAAACGGCACGTGGTCTGGGCCGGGATACAGGAGACCCTTTTTCCGCGAGTGTTCTCTGGTCTGATCCCCTTTTTCCGAACCATCCCTCGATAAGTTTTTTTTCGAAATTTCGTCAAGAAAAACAGGCCAACGCTCCTGAAGGAAACCAAAAAAAGCTTTGTCATCAGGAACGATTTGATCTAAAGGCCATCCCTTAAATCCAGCATGATCATTAAGTACGTGAATGAGCCGATGTACAAGCATACCCGGCATCTGAATTTTACCATAATGCAGGCGAAGTAATATCCGCAGCAATTCCACGTCGTTACTGATCAATTCTGCAGCGATGCCGAAAACATGACGGAGAATGAAATCTTTTGTGGCATTATCACCCATACGGTCGGGCGGTGACTTAAGCTGGGCATCATAGAGGGAATCTAACAAGCACCGGTCGAGTTTCTCAATGACTGGGTAACTCAAGCTCGGGAAGAGATCGCCCAGATTGAAAGAGAGTTTCCTTCCCGCCTGGAGCAGGTCGTAAGGCAAATCTTCCAGCTCTGTATCCTGCAACCGGAGAATGACCACAAGGTCTGTATGTTCGCCCCGATCCCACATCGAGCGATATTTTGATTCATAAGCATATCTGAATTCGACCGGATCATTAAACTCTATCAACTCAAATCCACGACCGCGCAGTTGCATCGCTAGCTTTTCCTCAGTCAGCAAACTATCGGGGTCGGCAACCAAGGTCAGTTTGCTGACGTTAGGAATAAAGTCATTCAAAATAGCATCTCGCCAGGAACTCATAAAGCACCTCCCCTGATAACACGTAGCATCAGCAGCGGACGGATTTCCGGCATGATCTGACTCGCAAATTGTAGTTCATGACGCCACTCCATTTCCTTTGCATCACAATGATCGAGACGATATTGGCGTACCTCGAGCAGGCCTACCCGCGCAATCGCCTTGCGGCGCGATGCGAAGGCAATTCTGCCACGTTCTTCCTCACGGGCCACCGATGCAAGGTGCGTCCGTTGCAGGTTATTGAAGAGCTCCTGTCCTGCTTGTTCGGCGGCATCCTGAAGTCGGTCATAGACATCGGCGGATTCTTCAACCCCAAGTTTGTCCAATACCTGCGGTTCTGCTGTCTGCAACGCATCCCAAATATGTCGTGCTGTGGGTAAAAACAGCTTATCTTCCTCACTCAGAAATACACTGATATACCCGCGGCGAACCTGAGGAATCCTGAGTTGTGATTTCGCTGATTGCATGGAAATCCTAACTTCAAATAAACCCCAAAAGCCCGTGATGGCAGATGGCAACCCACCGATGAAGACACAAGGCACTGGCTGCCCCTGTACCAGTTGGGGAAGATTCATTGCCAACCCACGAATCCGAGGATTTTCCACAGTCAACAGATTCCCACCAGAAAAATGGTCTTTTAATTGAAAAACCGCATTGCGGGTGACCTCTCCATCTGGCCATGACAGATTCCAGCCAAAGAGGTCTTTTTCTACCTTGCACGCCTTGGTGCGCAGATAATGGATCGTCATCTGCTCAACCCAATAAGGCAACGGGTGGCTACGTAGTTTTTCGGCCATAGCCAGATCCGGTTCGTCGGAGATCCCATATACCCCACACTGGGTCTGCATTTGTCTGACGTCTTTCTCAAGACTCTTGACCGTGATATCGACTTCAGATTCTGGATCGGCATCCTCCATAATAACATGGATCATCATCTTTTCGATGAGATCTCCCGTTAATGAGGTATCCAGAATGTCATTGGCTTTATCGATGCCCATCTCATCCAAGATAATGGCCAACTTGGTCTGCAACACCTCACGCACACGGCCTTCGACCGAGTTCTTATAAATAAAGTTAGTAGCCCTGACGATTTTATTTTGACCAATACGGTCCACACGGCCAATCCTTTGCTCAATGCGCATAGGATTCCACGGCAAGTCATAATTTACAACGACATGACAGAACTGAAGGTTTAAACCTTCGCCACCTGCATCTGTAGCAACCAACACTCTCACTTTATCGCGAAATTCTTGCTGTGCAATACGACGTTCATCCATACTCATGGAACCGTTCAGGATAGTGCAAGAAATGCCACGTGCTTCAAGAAAGGTTCTGAGCATCGCCTGGGTAGGAACAAACTCGGTAAATATCAGCAGTTTAAGCTGATCTTCGCCCTCTTCCCCCTGCAACTGAAAGATCAAGTTCATTAAGGCATCAGTTTTAACATCAGGACCCGCTACCTCAGTAGCCGTAGCCAGTTCCAGCAATGCCTTGACTTCGGCCATCTCATCAACTCTGCCCGGTTCGTCCACATCCACCAGCAAGTCCAACTGCATCTGACCATCCAGATCTACAAAATCCTCCATATCCTCATCAGAAATAGGCGGACGCGCTTCCCGCAGGTTCTCTAAAACGTCCAGGCGACGCTCCAGAGTGCAACGGATTGCCTGCGAACTGGATGTCACAATGCGCTGTAACAATACCATCAGAAATCCGACATGCGGCTTGCGATCCTTAATCGACCGGTTGTATCCCCTCTTCACATAATCAGTGACTGCATCATAAAGGACTACCTGCGCAGGATTCCGTTTCAGATCTACACTTATGGTATGGGTAATACGGGGCTTGAAAAGCAGGTTTCCGTCGGCGGTTACCGCCTTCCTTTTCTCCGTCCGAATCACGAAATCCGAAATTCGATCCCGCGTAATACTTTCCACATCCGGAAACACCATCGGATCTAGCAAACTCATCAGTCTCTGAAAAGCGTCAGACTTCCCCTGGTGTGGCGTGGCAGAAAGCAGTAGCAAATAGGGGGCGGCTTCGGCAAGACCCTGCCCAAGCTTGAAGCGTGCAACCTGATCGGTACTGCCTCCTAACCGATGCGATTCGTCAACCACAATCAGATCCCACTGCCCCTGTACCAGTCGTTCATATCGGTTCCGGTTGTAGGCACGGATCTTCTCTTTTGACCAGCCTTTACGCCGCATGACGGGTTTAACCGCATCCAGCGTAACAATCACTTGAGGGAACCGCAGCCATGGATTATAGTCAGCCGCATGGTCCGTTTCACCGCTAACATACTGGCCGGAACATTCCAGTCGTTCCAAAGCATCCAGATCGCCAGGACTTACTAACGCAAAGGTTTCATTGAAATGCGTACTCATTTCAGCAACCCACTGCATCGCTAGACTCTTTGGAGCAACAACCAATGTACGGCGCACGAGACCTCGCAACTTGAGCTCTCGCATAATCAGACCAGCCTCGATGGTCTTACCCAAGCCCACCTCATCGGCAAGCAGGTAGCGCACGCGGTCACCTGAGACGGCTCGGGACAGTGCCTGGAGCTGATGCGGTAGCGGAATGACGTTGGACTCCATGGGAGCCAGCAGCACATGACCGCCGGAGGCGCTGCTCGTTCCCTCAAGCACCTCGGCGACCTTAGCAGCGGCTGCCACATAGGCAATGCGTCCAGACTCGATTTCAAGCTGCAGGTCGGCGCTCAGCGGTATCAAGTCCGAACGGGGCACGCGAACAACAACGTCCTGGTTCGGCAGCCAGACAAGAGAAACAGACTGTCCCCACAAAGTCTGTTCTTCGATGACTTTGCAGGCGCTGTTATGAAGTTTACTATATTGCCATATATCACTCATAATCGGCGAAGATCCCAAACTTAGTCAGTATCATGTGACTAAGCTGATCAGTTTTTAACCGCAACTTAACCACAAACTTAGTCACTCTCTTCCTCCCAAACCTTTAACAACCTGAATCCATTGTCAGAAATTACATATTTCTGGTTGCTTGCTTTAGGTTTATCAGGATTTGTCATTCGGATCAGATCACTCGTCAGCAATTTTTCCAAACTACGCTTAAAATTGCCGGTTCTAGATTTATACCCAGCTGCGTCTATAAGAGCTTTTCCTGATTTTTCGCCATCACTTAAAGCTGATAATATTTTTTGTTCAGTAGGCGTAAAATCGACATGGGCCTCGACTTGGGCCTCTTGATTGTTGCCATGGGCCTCGACTTGGGCCTCTTGATTGCCGATATGGGCCTCGGCCTGAAACCTTTGGTTCATAATGGGTGCTAGTTTAAACATATTATCTGCTATTTTCACCAGTAAAACCTGGTTGACTAATCGATCAGCTATCTCAACACAGGCCGATACAGGTTGATTAACAACAGCTCTTATCTCAGTTAGAGAAAAGGGCGTTAGTTTTTTGCAAGCAAACGCAAACACCTCAGCCTCATCTTCTGAAAGATGAACTCCTATTGTTTGCTGGAACCTTACTTGATCCTCGGAAAGCAATACTTCTTGTTTTAAGATAAGCTCGAAAGCCTTTTTGGATTTATCATTTATAATTTCAGGTGGAACAAAACCCAGCCCTCGCCATGATTTAAATACATCCCGCAATCCCCATCCCGCATTCTCACTGTATCCGATTCTGCGGAAGGCTGTAACGATCAGTGGATTTCTTGTCTCTTTTTCGCCGGGTTCAAGTAACTCCTCGACAGAAACAAAGGCGTCGCCTGGATTCCAGAATCGAGTTAAATCCGAATAATGTTGGATAACCGGCTTACGTGTATGATCCGAATAATCCTGATGAATGAGCATATTAACAATGGTCTCACGAAAAGCGACATAATCAACAGGCTGATCTTTCCGTTGCATGGTTCTTGGGTCCACTTCGAAGGGAATCTCAGCAAACCGGTAATACCATTCCATGATGGAAATCCAGGTCTGCACAAGGTTGTAGTCGCAAACGGTGCGGTCATGCCAGCGGCCTTCACCGGTTGACTTGGATTGGTAGAGATAGCGCTGACAATCGATTACAGGTCGAGGAAGAACACCGCGCAAGTAACCATCATTTCCGAATAGAAGAATAGATGCTACCGTGGGTTTCCTTCCAGAGTGAGTCTCTTTCAGTAATCCAAACTGAAAAAGAAAATCTTCATCACTCAGTTCTGCATAACTTCGATTGCCTGCCTTGCCTTCATACTGCCGGCGATACCAGGCAATATCTTTTGAACCGAAACATTTACTGATATCGTAATTAACTATGTTGCCGTCGTAACGCTCTTTGGATGCGTCGTTGAGTAATCGCTTTAAATCTGAGTCAGAGCATTTGACATCACAAGCACCCTTGCCAAGAAAACTTCTCCTTATATCACCATTCAAGTAGACAGGTTTATCAGTTCGATTGGCTTCCGGGATATAAAAAATGAGTAGATCTTTCCCATTTGCTGTCTGCAAACCCTCTTTAACGTCAATGATAGAACTGATCTTTTCCTTTTGCCTCAGGGTGGTAAGGAAATCATTCTGTACTTTATCAACATTTATGACGCCGACAAGCTTAAAACCAGAGCCCTCTTTTTTTACTCCAAAAACAAGGTGTCCACCCACGGTATTGGCAAAAGCCGACACCGATTCAAAGGCATTTTTAGGAACAGCTGTTTGGGCTTCTTTAAATTCTACATCCTTCCACTCATACTGATTGAGGATATCTACAACTTCTTGTTCCGTCATCACTCAACTCCCAATCTTGTTACTGCTTGATCATACCACATGAGTAGCTTGGGGTTTTCTTCTAAAACGTTGTTTGGAATCTTTTCGGCTACGGCTACAATGACGGTATAGTCGCGGTCTTGCCACGCTTTCTTGAACCCTATTTTTTGTAAATATTTCACTACAAATGACTCCACATCCGTTTGAGCAAAAAACCTTTATCTGCTTCAAATATATCAATCGCAGATAAATTGACATCTATGTAATCCTCAAAATCTCTTTTTTGACCTCGAACTCCATGCTTATGCAAAAAGTCAATTAATTTACCTGCATCATTAAGTATTTTTCGATGGTGATTAATTGTTTCATCAAAATTTGCTTTGGAAGCCATATTACACTGACTGTACAAGCATCTAAGATAATGCTTAAACGATGTGGGTTCGTTGTAGCCGGTAGTGGTCGGAATAGCCCCAGAAAACAACATGTTTGCATATTCTGAATTATGCTCAGGCGATGGAGCTAACAGCTTCAAAACAGATCGTTGAAAAGCAACGTCTAGAAATTGAGGTTTGATCTCTGTTAATGCTTGTGGGCAATAATACCATGTGCGTTTCCGTTTGACATCATCGGGATCTGGGGTGAAAAATTTATCGAGAGAAAAAGATCGAACATTCATCCATGTTCCACTGGCCATCGCATCAACACCTGCGCATGCACAAAGAAGCATTTGGTGATTGGAGTATCCTAAAATGACTTCCTTGTTCTGAAGTTTTAAGCCAGCGCAGAAAGTTAATAAGTTTGACAACCAAACTGGATCATCAACCAAATATTCCCCATCAGGATGGGCCGCAATCACATAGTACCCATCAACATCCCAGCTTTCAGTTCTGGAGAGTAACAGATCTAATTGATCCTGGAAGCGAAGAGTTTCAGCAGACAAACATAAAGTCCCAATTTTTTTGCCTGTATATCTACTGGCTGCATCAATTAAATCATCATGCATATGAAGCCACAAATCATTCACGCGGCTGCAGTACAACCCCGGCAAAATAAACGCACTTGTTTGCGCTTTATCGTTCAAGTCCTTTAAGCCAGATAAAACGGCATTATAGTTCATGTTAGCTGTTAAATAATCAGCAGGCCAGTAGGTGTGGTTGGTAAGTTTTTGATGGTCACACCGAGGCGCATATAATTGCGGATCCAATAGGGTTGATCCGCCAACCTTTAAAATATCACCAGCGAATTTCTCAATCTGAGATTCGTCCAAATCTCGCGGACTAAGAATAACAGACGTCTCTGGCATACTAGGCAACAGCTCTCGACAAAGCTTCATCATTCCATAACCGAATTGCAAATATAGTTTCATTTGTTAACCTCCTACGAAAGGGTTGCAGTAACTTCTGTAAACCATGACAACGCCATTTTCGCTGACGGCGGTCGATATGTATGATTTTTTTGCATTAGTGTTTGAATGAATCCTGACAAGTCGTTGTTTTTATCTCCCGGTATTGCCAGCGAATCTTCTATAACTGATTCTGTTTTCATATAAATATCGATAATGCTGTTAACATTTTGGGTGAAAGGGTTAAACCCATGCAACATTTCATAGCAGACAACCCCAATAGAAAATAAGTCAGCTCGAGAATCAATTAGTCGTTTGAGATTACGATATTGCTCAGGTGCAGCATAACCAGCTGTATGAGGCCCAAAATTAGCGCTTGTTGCTGTTAACGATACCTCTTTGATATTCCTCGCAATGCCAAAATCAATCAGCCAGTAATTGCCTTGATCATCACAGAGAACATTATCAGGTTTAATATCACGATGAATAATACCTTGCTCCTCCAATTTGACAACTGTATTCAGCATGCTGCCGAGAAACTTCAAGACGACTGGTAATGGAAGCTTGCCATTTGTATTAAGAACATCTCTTAAATCAGTGCCGGTTACTCGTTGTTCACAGATATAAATAAAAGAATTGCCATTGAAGAGAACAGTACCAACTTCATAAATTAACGGCACATTGGGGAAAGAGTTGCTCTGAACAATTTTTATCTCTCGTAAGATTCTGGGATCATTCCCGCCTTGAAGCACAATTTTCAAAACAACCTTGCCATAGTCGGTGTGTACTGCATCAAAGACAGCTTTCTGCCCGCCTGTTTTAAGCTCATGGATGTTTTGTAACTTAGGAAATTGTGCGTATAGTTGATCGACTGGCACTTTTGTCATTAAACTACCCTCCGGTTTTTCGATAGCTGGCGTCCAATCCATTCATTTAATAACCAAGAGGCATATGAAACAGGTAAACCGCTTAATCGCTCAGGTTTTTGGAGTATTTTTGCTCGTTTTCCCGACGGCATAGCGTATATGCCAATACCGTTTGCCTTTGCATTGTTTATGACTTGCTCCGATGGTTTTGAAACAGGAGATAAAACGCATGATTCTGATGAAAAACACCGATTCATGTTGGCTTGACTAAATACGCTATGCCAATCAGAAATCTTTGCTTCAATTGTTTTTATGTTGCTAATTCCATAACAAACGCTCAGTGGCCTAGGTAGCCATTGCTGTTTTGCCCGTTTCACTAGTGATGCATCCATAAGACGCTCTAAAATCCTCAAAAGCAGCTTACTTTCAAGTCCGAGTTGTTGTTCTATTAACGTAGATGTTGAGCTTCCAATAAAATAAAGATGATGCAGCACCTTCAGCTCTAAAACGCCTAATTTAGTTCTTTCATCTGTCCATGATTCATATTTTTGCGGTTTATAGGTAGCAATGACAAGATCAGGGTAGCCTGTTGGCAATAAAGGCTCATAGAACAAGGCGTAATGTCGTTTTAAGCTACTAATCTGTCCTATATACTGTTCGACAAATTCATTCAATAAAACAGATTCAGGACCTTCAATTTGTGTCCTTGTAGAAATCCCTATACTTAAATCGCTTTTTTTGAATTCTAATAGATTAGTCATTCTCATTTTCCACCTAGCCTTGTTATGGCCTGATCATACCACATAAGCAGTTTTGGATCTTCTTCTAGAACGTTGTTTGGAATCTTTTCTGCCACGGCGACAATGACGGCGTAGTCGCGTTCCTGCCAGGCCTTTTTGAATCCAGCACGCACCGCTTCAAAGCGGAAGACCTTGAGTTTCTTTTTGACCTCTTTGTATTCCTCGAACTCCTTGAGCAGCGCTTTCTCGCGCAGTTTCTCCAGGTCGCCCGCCTTGTTGGGATCGGGCACGTACCAGCGGTCGCGGGCCT
>CAZUAY010000091.1:0-13328 GCA_964618405.1 uncultured Lentisphaerales bacterium | reverse complement strand
GATCTCGATGGTCATCCACGGATCGACCGGAACGGGCCGGGAATTGTGGATATGGGTTGCTACGAGTTTGTATATCCAGGCTCTATGATCGTGATCCGCTGAACGGTTACCTCAATGTTTTAAACCACGTCGCCTGAAACAAAAAACCATCCGCAGGAAAATACCCATGAAATACATGTTGAAAAGCTCGACGCTCGGTGCCTTAGGAATCTGCCTTATGCTTTCCGCCTGCAGTCACGTATCGCGTGAGCAGTCAAAATTGGTTCTGGTTCAGGACGGGCGAGCGAACGCGGAAATTGTCGTTGCTGCCGATGCCGCTGCGGGCAGCCAACGCGCGGCCGAGGATCTGCAGGACTATCTCGAACAGATCTCTGGGGCCAAGCTTACGATTGTGCACGTACCTTCCACCAATGCCTTGCATCGGCTCTACGTCGGCGAAAGCGAATTCACTCGCGCACTCGGCTACACCCTGCCGGAGTTTTCTAACTCTGGGTACGATGTGCTGGTAACCGATGACTACGCTGTCTTCGCCGGCCCTCAGACGCTGTACGGCTCCTCGGCGTTTGATGCGAGTGATCCACAGTCCATGCAAGCGATCTGGGACCGGATCGGTTTTAAATGCGGTTTCAGCAGCTTTGGCAACGGCGCAGGGGCTTTCAACCAGCCCTTGAACATCTTTTGCAACGATGACATCGGGCCCTGGCATGCGGTCGGCGCGTTCCTAGAGACACTCGGTGTGCGCTTCTATGCGCCCTACGAAGACGGAACGATCGTTCCCAAAATGCAACAGATCGCCATTCCCGTCGGCCGCAGCACGCACGAAGCTGCGTATGGACGCCGCCACTGGACGTATTACAACGCAATGCGTTCCGACCGAGACGGCATTGCCTGGCTGAAACACCTTAAATGCGGCAACCGCACCGGAATTGTGTACGGCCATACCACCATCGACCTCCTCTCCAATCCAGAAACCGTCGAAGCGCATCCAGAGTGGCTGGCCGAGGAATCACCAGGAAAGAAGTTTTCCCCGCGCCATGGCTGCTTGGGCTTGCCGCGGTTTACTGACGCTGGATTTCAGCAAGCCTGTGTCGCGTGGGCGCGAGCACTGCTCGACACGTATCCCCACCTCAGCGCGATCACCCTAGGCGCACCTGACGGTGGCAATCCGTATGATTGGCGCGACCGGCAACAATACGAAACGGACGGCATCTCGGCATCCCAGGGGTATGCCAACATGATGTGGGACTTTCACTGCGCCATCGCTCGCGAGCTGAAAAAGAGCCATCCCGACAAGGGTCTGATCTGGTGGTGCCAGTACAATAATTCGATTCCGAGCCTGATCGACACCAACACGATTCCAGACAATCTCGTGTTCCCGGGCGGTTATAGCTCCCCACATAACACCGTACTCGACACCAGCTTTCAGGCGTGGAAAAACGACCGAAAAACCATCGCGGATATCTTTCACCCAACAATGAAAGGCCCAGCATGGGAATACTGGTTGCCGTACCGCAGTCAGACCAATCCGCGCTATCCGATGTTCTTCGGCCGGCGTCTACAGGAAATTCGGCAGTTTGGCCGTGATTTCGTAGATGGAGTCTTCATGGAAGTCACCCCCGCCTGGTTAAGCAGTGGCACCAAGGGCGAACAGGGATTCCGAATTGGCGAGGTGCCCATTACGCACTTGATGATGTACGTCAACATGAAGCTGCTCTGGAATCCGGATCTGGATCTAGACGCGTTGCTAAACGAGTACTACCGGCTCTGGTACGGCCCGGCAGAAGCCGCCATGAAAGATTTTCACGAATTTGCTGAGCAGGTCTGGTGTCGTCAGGAATCGCGCTCGGTAACCGAAACCAACGGATTCTTGAAGGAAGACGATGTTCCGAAGTATTTCGAAAAGCTGGCAGCTGCGAAGGCCCTGACGGAACCCGGCACGCTCTATTATCAGCGGATAGAAGCCATGGAAGAGGGCTTTGCCCCCTTGAAAAAGCTATTTCCAAGTATCATGCGCCAAGGCGCATGGGTCCGCGCCTACCCCGTACCGGAGTCTTTTCCCCTCGACGGAGACCTGAGTAAATACCCCTGCAATGCACCGCCGGCCGGCAAGGAACCCTACGATCCGCCCATTGGGTTTGGTTGGCATTCTTTGCGAGACCACAGCTCCGGCGACCCGCTACGCGACGAGGAAGCCAAAACGCAGGGCACCCGTGTCAGCGTCAACTTCCAGCCGGACTCGCGGACGCTTTGCATTGCAGCAATCTGCTACGAGCCCGACATGGACGCGCTCGCCGCTTCGACCGTTTTGAACGATGATCTTGGCATCTTCCAAGATGATGTGCTGGAAATCTATTTAGACAGTCCTGAACGCAGTTATTTCAAGGTGGTGGTCAACACGAAAGGTGCTATCTGGGACGAGTCCCAAGACCAGACCATCATTGCCCGCGACACGCTCCCCCTCCTCTGGGATCCAGGCTGTCAGGCCATCGTGAAAAAGTACGACAACCGCTGGGAGGTGGAAGTCCGAATCCCCTGCAAGGATCTCGGTGTTCTCGGCCCGACTCAACAGTACCCCTGGGGGCTCCAGATCGGGCGCACCCGCATTGCTAACCTGGGCTCTTCCAGCCAGCGGACCTTTTCGCTGGCACCCACGGGGGGTGCCTACAAGATCCAATCCAAGTGGGCACGGATCTGGTTGCGATAATACCACGCAGAAAGCGTAATTCTCTCGGTGATCGCTAGACGTTATCCGAAAAGGTTTCTGAGTTCTTTGCACTCTCAATTTCCAACAGCCAACACTCAAATCCAATTTCCAAGTGGGAAACTTCGGTCAGACCGTCTACGATCTTAGATTATTATCGTAGATTTCGGGAGCGATCATTCATTTGGACATTGGACACTCCTTGTTGGCTTCCGCAGGGGCTCTGCCCCGTTTATTACTGACTTGGGTAGCACGTGGCAAAACTAGCGGCTAGCCCCTAATTCCTAAAACCTAGCCCCTTCTTCCCCCAATTCGTAATTTCTACTCGAAGCCTTCCCCATCGGTGGCCACTTGACCGACTTCGAGAGCAGGGGAGGTGAAAACCTTCAGGTTGGTGATTCGCACGGTGCCTTCATAGACGTAGAAACCGATCCGGTCATGGCCTTCGCCAAACAGAGGACGCATCTCAGTAAATTCTGATACTAATTTTCCATCCACTGTCAGGCGCACTTGGATCCCGTTGTATTCGGCCACAATCTGATGTGTCTTGCCGGCTTCGATCACGTTCAGCGAATCCTGCATCAGCTTTCCTTCCCGCTGGATACCGCTGTCTTTGTTATAATTGCCGCCAAAACGCAGAAAATAACCCGATTGCATATTGTTCGTCGTGGCCTGAATAAACGGACTGATATCGGACACCAGAGGATTGGGTGTCGCCACCGCATCGAAAACTACTTTCTGCAATCCAGGGAATTTCTGCATACAGACAATCGTGCCGTCGCCGTCGGTCTGCAGCGCGCCGTCTTTAATGAACCAGCGCCCTTCGAGAGCATTCCAGTTAGAGCCCAGTTCATCCCGGTCGAATGCATCAGAGAACATCAGCGTCCATTCCGCTGGCTGTAGCCGTATGCGCTTTTCGTATTGGAGCGCAATCAATTCTTCGGAGGGCGGTCCAAAATAATCCTGCATCCCGCCCTGATAACCTCTGCCCCCGATATAATGATCTCGGATATTCTTCAACGGAAGTGCCCATGGCGCGGCTCCCTCTGCTACCTTCGCAATCGCCTCCCAGAGCGCCTGCGCCTCTCGCACCGCCTCCTGATCTCGCGCTTGGCTCTCGCGGACGCGCGTCATGACAGGTATCGTACGCACCAACAAGCGCGTAAAATCAAACCCGGTGCGAACGAATGCTACTCGGCGCTTATAAAGATCCGAGTCCGCCACACGTGACTCCGCTTCCTGCAGGACGGCCTCGATCTGTGACAACGCTTCTTGGGAATAAATGCGTGTGAAAATCGGCAGCAATTTATAGCGGGCGTTTGAACCGCGTTTGAAGTCTGGGTCGTCCATAACCGCTTCGCATGCATCCTCCAGCATGGTCCAATACGTTTCCATTTCCGCCGCCGCGGGACCGAACGCACGCCGATAGTAGTCCTTCATAACCGCTTCGCCGTCTTGGTAAGGATCGTACGTCAATTGCGCCATGAGGTAGTAGGTCGGCCCCTGAGTTGACCACACGCTACGCACGCTATCAATTTCGATTCCGATGCTCTTGTTATCGGCTAGAAAGCGGAAATCCTCGATCGTCTTCTTCATCGACACCTCAGGTAATCCCCAGACACCGCCAGCCCAGTACCAAAGGTTCGGGCGATACCACATCAGCGTCGTCAAGTTGGCCCATTGGCTCCAATCCTGCTTTGACTCTTTACGGTTAACTCGATCCGTCAACGGAAAATGGCCCACTTGCGCAACGGAAACGTTCGGTTCCAATTTTTCGGCAACAGGCGGTGCGTAGTAGGCGGCGTAAGCCATGCCGCCCACGTAAACCTCACGATCCGGAAACCGTTCTTTCAGTCCGCGAGCGAGAATGTTCCAGAACTTAACATGACGCTCGGTGAGGCTTCCGATTGGGGCATCCGGATGATCCCAGGCGCGGCACGCTTCGCAGGTGCAATGCTCACCTCCATCGTTGGGTGAAGCACTGAGTATCCGGATCGAGAGATCGGCCTTGAGCTTCGCCTCGGCGTTGTCGAGCCATTGCGTCCAGACTCCAGGATTCGAGAGGCAAATTTTCACGTCCCTACCGTTGCGCTGCGGCTTGCGGGTGCCATTAGACAGCAGAGCAAAGTACTCCGGATGCGTCTCTCCATACTTTTCCCACCAATCCGTGAAGGCATGGCCGCATTGCAGCGGATACGAATAGAGAAGCAGCCGCTGATGCCGATGCCAATCGCGCGGCGACTGTGGCCAGAAATGGCGTTTCAAAATAACAGGATGAAACCGATAGTCGAAAGGGGCAAATGCGAGGGTTTCCTTTTGAATAATATCCTCACCCAACTCGCCCGGCCACAGCCAGCGTACGTCCAGCCTCTTCTCGATAAAGGTGTAAACCGAGTTGGCCGTTCCGTATTCAACCTGATTGGTCCCGACAATGCGATCACGGCCAGCAATGAGCAGATTGCGGCCATCACACACCTGTAGAATTTCTTCGGGATACGTGAAGTCGAGTTTAACATCGGGGAAAATTTTCGCAAGATTGGGGTGCATGCCAACCCAGATCGCGCGAGTCGGTATCGAATCGAGTGTGCCGATTAAAATCTCCGGTTTTGCCCCTGAGATCTTTTCGATATAGGCGGCTAACTCTCGGACCGCTTCGGTGGTAGCCACCGGGGCGTCTGCCGCCACAAGGATCGGGACCTTACTGACACCTTTATCCACGAGGAGCATATCGCTCATCGCAATACCATTTGCACTCAGACCGATCACGGCCATACCTGCCAGCCAATTTTTTATTTCTCGAGGGTTCATCATTTTAATAGTCTCGCTATGCGAATACAGTAGAGGAAAAACGTCAGCACTTCTCAGCCTAATTTTGGTTGTCTGCAAGAAAACCTGTTACGTTAAGCGTCCGAAGCCAGCATGCGCAACAGGTCCTTTCAATAGACTTTCGGGATCTCCTTTGGACAAGGCCTGCGCCAGCCACCCGAAGACCTCGTCGAGAGCCTCCGCATAGCGCCCTACCACGGCGTCTGTGTGGGCGAGCGTTGGATAAACGCCTGTGCCAGCGAGGAATCCGCGCTCAAGCATACCCTGTGTGAAGAGGGTTCGCAGCGTCATTGCTTCGGGATGATCAAACTTAAAATGCGCGAGACAAGGAAATCCGCTGGCCTGAACGGGCAGACCATGCCGGGCTCCGACTGAGTTCCAAAGTTCCTGGAGCTGCTTGCCGATATGCGCCACATGTTCGGAGACCGCACTCGAGCGCATTTTTCGTAGGGTCGCCAGCGCTGCCACGGGCCCGACGCTTTCGGTCCAATAGGTGCTGCTGATAAACGAGCCGTGTGCGCCAGCCATTGCCTCGCACGTGCCGATCACGGCTGCGATCGGATGTCCATTGCCCAACGCCTTCGAAAACACGGCTATGTCTGGCTCGACACCGTACTTCAAATGTGCACCACCGTAATGAAGGCGCCACCCGACCGTGATCTCATCGAAGATCAGCAAAGCGCCGACTCGGTGCGCGCCGTTGCGGACATATTCGAGAAAACCGGGCTCAGGGTCGTTGTTGCGGCAGGGTTCCATGATCACGGCTGCCAAGTGGTCGCCGTGAGTATCCACCAATGCTTGGAATCCCGCTTGGTCGTTGAAGAAAAACGGAACGGTTGTGCCTCGCAATTCCCGGGGTACACCCAGAGGATCAAGCCCAGGGAGCAGGTGGCCGCGCAGCGCGTCGGTATCGCCGAGATTGGCTGCTAAATACCAGTCTTGCCAGCCACTGTACCCGCAGATTGCCACAATAGACCGATCCGTTGTCGCACGGGCGATCCGTACCGCAATCGCACAAGCCTCGCCGCCACAACGGGCAAAGCGGGCCTGCTCTGCCCATGGATGAATCTCACACAGCAGGTCCGCCAACTCAACCTCTTCAGGCGGATTGAGTGAACACATACTGCCGAGTTGGATGCGACGTTTGACCGCGCTCGTGACTTCTGGATCCCGAAACCCGAGTAAACAGCTCCCGATCCCGTTGGTGGAGAGGTCGTAGTAATGACGATCATCCAGGTCCCAGACTTCACAACCGCGTGCCTCGCGGAAATAGGCGGGCCATTGATTGGGTGCCAGCATCTCAGGACGCTTACTCAGCAATTGTGTGCCGCCGGGAATACGTTGCTTTGCTTTTCGGTAGAGCTCCTGAGTCCGGTTTCCTTGTACTGTCTCCAGTCCCAACAAACGGCGAGCATTCCCATCGAACAAATCCCGCAGGTCGTCTCGATTGAGCCCGAACGTCAAGGCCGCTGTTTGGTGGGCGCGTAGACTTTCCAGCCCTATCGGTAACAGGTTGCAGGCAGGCGAGGCGGCTTGCGTGTTTTGGGGTGACAGCCAGAAGAAACTATCTCCCGCGGTGACGCATCGGCCGAGACCTTCCGATACGGGGAAATCAGAACCCCACATTAACCGGCGGGGGCCGAAGGCATCAAGGAGTGCCAGAATCGGTTCGGATTCACACACGGCCGACGTATCAAACCATAGATTCGGCAGGCCTTGAAAGGCAGATGCCCCGGCGGCGGCATTGGGTCCGTGAAAGGATCTGCCAGCATGAGCCAGAATAATCTGTGCGCCAGGGTACTGTTCGCAATGTTCGCGGAGGTAACGCTGATTCACGGCATCCGCCATGGCGCCCGCTCGCACGAGGTGTAAGGTCAGAACCAAGCGGCGCTCGTGAGCCAGCGGCCAGACCCATTCCGGAATGTAATCCGCAGGCGATGCGTCCCAGGTCGGTTGGCTCGTGCTATGCAGGTGATAGGGTTTGAACCCAGCGAAGCACGCATGGTCAAGCAGCGGAGCCACATCCTCCAGAGTCATTGTTGGTGTCAGAAGCACCGACGCTCGGGCATCTGGAACGGTGGCGGCCATAGCCAAAACCCACCGATTTACCTCGGCGATCTTTTCGGGTAAAATGCGCACCTCTGGAAGAAAGAGTGCGCCTCCAAGGCGTGTCTCACCGACATGTGCCGTGAGCGATTCGCGCCACACTGCTGGCGTGACGGCTTCGTACCCAAGGTCCTTAAACATTTCTGGCACAACCGTCATGGTGTCCGTGCAAAATAAATGTGTATGTGCGTCAAACAAACGCTCGGGTAGCCAATCAATTAAGGCTGCGACGCTTTCGCGCGTTGCTGTGTTAACGTTCAATTCTTTTTTCATTGAGGTTTCCTTTTACTTCCTAATTCCAGCCAGCAGCCTTCCGACACTCCCGCAGGGCCCGCATCACCTCCCGTGTCTGGGCAATCGGCACGAGGGGGTCACGACCCCCAGCGAAATAGGCGTGGCACGCATCATAAAAATCAAGAGGCGGATAATCGTCAGCTCGCACCTGACTCGTTTTCCAAGGAATCGTCTCTCCGTTCCCGTAGGATCGGTTTTGTGCCGCTAGACCTTCTTGAGGAAGAAGCACAGTCAGTTCGGAGGGCTCGAAATAGGTAAGCGTCCAGGTCTGGGTCTCTGAATCGAACACGGCGGCCCCTTGACTGCCCGCAATATACCAAGTCGGCATGGGTGCGACGGCCGCCATGTTGATATCGAGATCAAAGATCACGCCATTTTCGGCCGTGAGCACCGCCTTCACGACGTCTTCGGCATCACCGAGCGTCGCAACGGCACGCAGTTGGCAGGCGAAATCGCGGAAAGGCGCGCCGTTCAGAAACAGAAACTGGTCAATAAAGTGTGCGCCGTAGTTGTTCAGCATGCCGCCACCGTTGCGCTTAAAGGCCTGCCAATCCGCCCGGCGCGAAAATCGCGCAATGCTATGACGCACGAAGTAAAGCTGGCCGAGACGACCTTCCGAAAGAATCGCTTGAAGCGAGCGGGCTTCAGACCCCGTCCGATGGGGCTGATAGACCATCAGCCGCCGCCCCATACGCTGCATCGCTTCAATCAGGATGTCGGCATCCTCGAGCGTCAGCGTCAGCGGCTTATCGCAAAACACGTCACAGCCGTGCTCAAACGCCTGAAGGACCTGTTCCTTATGAAAGGCGGTCGGCGAGGCGATGACCACGAGGTCCGGTTTTTGTTCGCGATACAGTTCTTCGCAAGAACGATAGCAGGCCTCTGGATGGAAGCGCTCCTGGGCCTCGTTGAGCCGTTCGGGCAACGGATCCACGACGGCCGACAGCGCGAATCCTTCGTGCTTCGCAACCTGAGGAAGATGAAAGCTCCAGCCGATACGGCCGAGGCCGATCACAGCGGTTTTAAGAATGGGTTGATCCGTCGATGTTTTCATAAGGGGGATCTCTTGTGTTTAGTCTTGGCCGAGCGCTTCCGGCAACTCCGGTGTGCCTTCGTACGCCGCTTTTCGAAACGCTTCTGATGGGGGGCCGAGGTGATCCTGCATCACGCCCATGTAACCGACACCCCCGACCACGTTCGTAATGGTACCATACCAGGCCATGCCAATGACACCCACATCGTTGACCACTCGTTCGATCTCCGCCCAGTTGTGGATGGCCGCTTGGACCGCCTTCGTATCTTTACCTTTGCTCTCGCGCGCACGAGTCATCAACGGAATCGTCTGAACCAAGAGTTTGGTAAAGTCGAACCCTGAACGCACGAAGGCAACCCGTTGGCCATAGACCTCGGGTCCAGTTGTTGTTTGTTCGGCAGCCCGATTCATCAGCGTTTCTGCCTGCTGCAAAAATTCGTTGGAATAAATGGTCTCAAAAATAGGGGGCAATCCGTAACGCGCGCCCGATCCAGTCTTGAATTCCGGCAGCTCCACCAGCCGGTCCCGCGCATCCTCCATCAGGGTCCAGTAAGCTTCCAATTCTGCGGAGGCAGGACCAAAGGCGCGGCGGTAGTAGTCTTTCATCACGGCGTCAGCATCGAGGAAGGGGTCGTAGGCAACCTTAGCCATCATGTAGTATGCCGGCCCTTGGGTCGACCAGTAGCCGCGCATGCCGTCGACCTCCAGACCGACACAGTTATGCTCGGCCAAAAACCGGAAGTCCTCCGCCATCTTCTTCATGGTTACATCCGGCAGGCCCCAGATGCCGCCTGCCCAATACCAGAGGTTCGGGCGATACCACATCAGCGATGCGCTTTCAGACCATTGCTTCCAATCCGCTTTCTGCATCGCGCGATTCGCATTGGAATCGAGCGGGAAGCACCCGACGTAACTGATGGCGATGTTCGGTTCGAGTTTCTCCGCGACGGGCGGTGTGCGATAGGCGCTATACGCTAACGCCCCCACAAGCACCTCGCGATCGGGGAACCGCTGCTTGAGACCGCGCGCCAGGATGTTCCAGAACTTGACATAACGATCGGTAAGCGCAACATAACCCCAAACTGGGGGACCGTTGGTGTTATCCCACGCGCGACAGTTCGGGCAGGTGCAGAATCCTCCGCCATCATTCGGAGTCGCGCCAATCATGGTCAAGGTAGGGTTCGCGTTCAGAGCCTCGGTAGCACGCTCCAGCCATTGAGCGGCCACGTCAGGGTTGGAGACGCACAGCTTCACTGCACGTGGGTTGGGTGTTGGCCCCCATTTTTCAGGAGTTCGTCCCTCTTTCCCACGCAGTGCAAACCACTCGGGATGCGTTTCGTGATACTGCTCCCACCAGTCGGTGAACGAATGGCCGGCGCTCATCTTGGCGGAGGCAAGCTCGCTACGTTGGAACCGGAACCAATCGGCAATCAAGGGATCGGCACGCCAACCTTTCGAGCCTTCCTTCATGTGTCGCATTCGCAGCGGCGGATGGAATCGATATTCGAATTCGGGCAAAACAATCGACTCATTCTTAACCACGTCCTCACCTAACGGCCCAGGCCAGAACCAGCGCACACCCAGGCTTTTTTCGATAAACGTGTAAATCGAATTAGCGGTTCCGTATTCGGTCTGATTCGTGCCGACGCTGCGGTCACGACCGGCGATGAGCAGATGATGACCCTTGCATACGTGTAGAATTTCCTCCGGATAGGTAAATTCTAGATTTGCATGAGGGAAAATTTGAGCCAAGTTGGGATGTGCACCAACCCAAATCGCGCTGTCCGGGATGGGGTTAACCGCACCGATACGGATCTCCGGTTTTGCCCCCGAGATTTTTTCAATATACTCAGCCAGCTTTTCAACCGCTTTCGTGGTTGCCAGCGGAGCTTCTGCCTCAACGATAATCGGCACCTGGCTGACGCCGTGATCAACAAGGATCATCACAGCCTTCGAACCGACACATGAACTCAAGCCCATCACGGCCAACCAAGCTAGCGCATAGGTTATTATTTTATGTTTCATCATGTTTTTCCTTTAAAGTCCAATACACAAATCTCAGCATATCCTCTTCGTGGCAGGGTCAGCACCGTCGACATGGAGGTGCCCACAATCCCCGATGGCGGGATTCGTCTGCACGACACGGTAGCCCGTTGCGTTAGCTTCGTGAAGGCTCATGATTCGTCTCTTTTCTTGAATTGTAATGCGAAAAGATCAGCTTCCGCCATGACGAAACGGAGCCGCACCGGTTGGCCAGCGAGCGCCCCAACATCGGATCCACCCTTCCATGCGACCTGACACGCAATACTATCGCCGATCAATGGCGAACCGTCGGTCAGCGCGTATCCTGGAATAGGCTCGCCATCGGCCGATTGCACCTCGACCTGTACGCTGCCTGCGGCCGATGTGCTCATATTCAGAACCAACTGCTCGCCGGTGAAGGTGAACGGCTTGGTGATGAATTCACCTGGTTCAGCACCAGCGTGTATCGAAACAAAGCCATCGGTGCGCAGAACATACCGCTTCCCACTGTGTGCATGGTAAACCGACATCTCTGTCGGCCCCGTCGGCACCACGCCACACGCCGCATAGTTCGAGCGGTTACCCCACCGCTTCGGATCCAACCCAGGGCGAATAAAGGCCTCCGTAAAGAGACGCTCAAAGCGTGTCGACCCGGCTCGCGTGGCCATGAACAAGATGTCCGTTGAGCTGCCCCGATCGGGCTGATAACGAGTCGGCAGGGCGATGTAAATGTGGGGTGCGCGGAAGTAAGGGTGAGTCTGGCTCGTATAGAGGTGCTCGCCCGGCAAGTTCGGATTCATGTCAACAGCCGGAGTCCAGTTCACGAAATCTGGCGAGGTGGTGCGACAGATGCTCCGCAATTTTCCGTGTTGCGTACGCATGGTGCGATAGTAACACACATAGCACCCTTCGGCCACAGACCAAAAAGAGACGTTCTGAGAATCGAATGCGTAGTCTGGATCTGTAATCACAGGCCTGTTTTCTGTCATCTCCCAATGGATGCCATCCGCCGAATGAAAGGCATACAGACCTCCAGCAGCGCAGGCAGCCTCCAGAGTTTTCGGAGCCTCCTTGGAAGTCCCGGCAAGCGCTTTGTAGCGAGCCGACGCCGGTGCGACTGGATTCGCATCGATAAAGGGCGAAAAGTTGTGGCAGAAGGGCTGTTTCCCCGCGAGGATGGCGTTGTTCTTCGACGACCCATTTACTTCACAGAGACCCAGCTCAGGGAATGACCACTCATGCCCATCAGGACTCTCAGCCATGCATGTCGTTTCGCCCGGGTTGCCGTCAAACATCCCACCGGTGTACGTTGGATCATACTGCCGATAATAAGCCCGATACTGTTGACCCTCCCGTAGCAGGGTCATATACGCCCCAGCGACCGGCTGCGCAGCCAATGCGGCAGGTTGAGGCTCATGCATTTTAAAAGCCGTACCGGTCATGGAATCGACAAGATATCGGTCTACAAATAGTTCCAGACGTGAGCCAATATTCAATGTTTTGTTCATCATTTCAAGAAATCTTTTTGATTTTAAGAGAGCATTAGCGAGTCGTGAGTGATGAGTACCTTCAGATCCTTCTTTGTTAATTCCTTTGACCTGAATGACCTTGTTGACGTGATTGACTTCTCTTACTCGAACCCCTCACCTTCACCACCATTGTCAAAAACCTGCGCTTTGACCGCTTCTTCTACCGGAATTGCTTCAGAGGTAAAGACCTTCAGATTACGGATTTTGGCGATGCCTTCGTACGTATAAAAGCCGATCCGGTCATGTCCTTCGCCGACGAGCGGATAAGCGTCGGAAAACGCAACCACAACCTTGCCATCCACGGTAAGGCGTATCTGCGTTCCATCATACTCGGCTACGACTTTGTGCGTCTTCTCCGGTTCAATCGATAACGCTGCTTCTTGCATCGTTTTACCCTGTCGTATGATGCCGCTGTCTTTGTTGTAATTCCCACCAAACCGGATGAAATACCCCGATTGTAGACTATGGGTATCGGCCTGGATAAAGGGGCTCACGTCCGACACGCCGGGATTCGGCGAAACGGTCACTTCGAATTCAAGCTTCTGTAGTCCGGGGAACGATCGCGTCATCCGAATGATTCCTCCGCCAAGGGTCGTCAGACACCCCTTTTCCACCGTCCACTTACCCGACTGAACTGCCCAATCTGAGCCCAGCTCCGAACGCTGGAAGTCGTCGGAGAAAGCCAAACTCCATTCGGCATGACGAAGCTTAACGCTCTCCATAAATTTCGTGTTGAGCAGTGCCTCAGACGGTGGGCCGAAGTAATCCTGCATACGCCCTTGATAACCCGTGCCGCCGATGAACGTGTCGCGAATGT